>JACCUZ010000351.1 GCA_013698395.1 Sporichthyaceae bacterium | reverse complement strand
GACGAGGGTCCGGCGCACTGTGGCTGTGGTGGCTTTGGCGAGTCGAGGATCGGCGGTGGCGCCGGCGGCTCGGGTGAGGTTGAACGCGATGACGGTGCAGACGAGCCAGGCGGCGTTCGCCGCGAACATCCCGCACGGCAGGTGCGCGAGCGCTGAGTTCTTCAGGTCGGGTTGACTTGCTCGATGACCGCGTGCGCCGAGGTTGTCCCGAGTTCCGTGGAACTTCGGTGGCGGCCCGATGATCATCAGGCTGCGGTCACGGTCTCATCGTGACAGGTGGGTCGGACAGTTTCGGCGGTCTCTTGTTGGAGGGCGTCGCGCAGGCTCTGCAGGTGCAGGTGGCCGTTGACCCGACGAAACTGCTTGCTTGCCTCGACCATGCCGGCCGCGCACCAGCGCATCGCCATCTTGCCGTCCTTCCATCGTTTGACGTTTCGGGCGTGGTCGCGGCAGATGGAGATCATCGACTCGATGGCGTTCGTCGAGCGCAGGGTGCGCGCCAGCGCCGGGGGCACGCCCAGGCGCAGCACGGTCAACGTCTCGGTCAGGCCCTCGCGCAGGCTGCCGGCCGCGCCGGGGTGGGTCTTGTCCAGCTCGCGGGCCAGTTCCTCCAACAGCGCTTGGGCGTGAAGCGCGGAGTCGGCGTGGTAGGCCTCGCGCATCCGACGTTCGACGGGTCCGCGTAGCCGTTGCGGCAGGTGGTCCCGGACGTTGCGGATCTTGTGCAGCTGGCAGCGGGCGATCACCGGCTTGTTGAACACGTCGAGCACCGCCCGGCGCAACGCCTTGGACCCGTCCAGGACCGCGAGGATGGGCTTGGTGACGTCCAGGCCGCGTTCGCGCAGGTCGACCATCAGGGTGCGCACCAAGGTGGCGTTCTCGGTCGAGCCCTCGACGATCGCCAGCGGGTGCTTGACCCCGTGGATGTCGATGCCCAGCGCGACGATGCACAGGTGCTCGGCGAAGTGCACGCCGTCGACCATCAGCGCCACCAGGTCCAGGTCGTGCAGGTCCGCGGCGAGCAGCTCGCCCAGCGCGGTCTCGGTCATCGCCACGAACTTGCGGGACACCGCCGACCTCGACATGGCCCCCGCGCCGGCCGCCACCGCGGCGCCGACGGGCTCCAGGCCCAGCCGGTAGCGGCGGGTCGACAGCCCGGCCAGCATCTTCTCCATCGCCATCCGCCCGAGGATCTCGGTGCCCGAGAACAGCTCGTAGGCCGGCACCGCCAGCTCGCCCGAGCCGTCCACCGCGCGCACCCGCGGACGCTGCACCGGCACCCGTCGCCCGCCGAGGGTCACCGAGCCCCGCTCGGTGCCGTGGCGCACCCCGGACCGGTCGGGATTGTGCTTGCCGCGCGGGCCGCACAGCGCGACGACGTCCTCCCTCATCAACGCCGTCATCACCTGCAGTCCGGTGCCGACCGCGAGCGCCAGCAGGCCCTCACGCATGTCCTCGGCGATCTCGGCCATCGCGACCGTGACGGTCTCCGGCACGGCCACGTCGTTCGCGGTCGTCGCGTTCCTCTGGTAGGTCTTGCTCACAGCGGTCCCCTGTCTCTCGGGAGTCTTGGCGGACGCCCAACACCTACCGCAAGGGCGGTGTCAGGCGGGGGACCGCCACCTCAAGTTCCACGAGACCCGGGACAACCTCACGTCATGTCGGGATGCCATTTCCTGACGTCGTGCCTCACGGCGATGCTCGAGGCGGTGTCGATCCACGCCGAAGGAGGCCGCGATCATGAGCGTGACGGGCGCTGGGCGCGGACTACTGCGTCATAGTGGGCGGAGTGACGCGGCTCAATTCACCCACGGCGCCGGACGGGGGCGCGTCCTCATCAACCATGAGTGGACGAACAGAACCGTCACTCGAGAGCAGGCACTCCGGGACCGAACGGGGCTGGAGACCTCCCCCGTGATCTGCTCGCTTCTCTGTCTACACACAGCGACGATTCCGGGCTACTCGCCGCCGTCAGCGGGCCGGCCCGCAGGGCCTCAGAACGGGCCTCTGCTACGGCAGGGCGCTCCGAGGGTACTCGGGATACCCGGAGGGCTCTCTGCACCACAGGAGGCGGGTGCGTAGTAGCGATTTCGGCTATCTCTCACCCGGCGCTGGCTTGCGCGTCGTGACATCCCGGACAGCGGTAGAGCAGTGCCCACTCCGTCCATGGCCTGTCGAGCCGGGTCAAGCGGGCGGGGTCGACAGTGCCACAAGCCGCCTCGCCAGACTCGTCGTCGACCAGGTGAACGCTGTCCGGTGCGGGTTCGTCCCGACTGTCCCTGAGCCGCCGGAGCCGCCCGCCACCGCCGGCTCTTGGGCGCAGGTTGACGACTCGCATGTTGTCGGTTCCGGCCCATGTCGCCATGTCGTCAGGCTAACCACGACATCGAGCTTCGCCCGTTTCGGCATTGAACGAGGTTCCGCAAAGCCGACGGGAAACGTCGAGCGATCGCGAGGCTCGTCGAGGGCCTCGTGGCCCGATTTTCCGGAGATTCTTCAGGAGACTCACCACTATATAGGGGCTGCCCGCTTAGCATCCCCGGGTCAAGATCGCCGGGGAGCGCGCGCGAGCTGGCGGATGGCCCAGGGCGAGGGCACGACAGAGCGCGGGCCACCCGTGAGGATGGCCCGGCCCGGAGCGGAGGCCGCTGGCCCGGAGGTTCACTCGTCCCGGTAGCTCGTCAACATTCGTCTACGGGGTCAGTGCGGAGTCTTCAGGACGATGACGTCTACGCACCCTCGCCCGTCCTGGTCCGGGTGACGGCCCGTGAGCTCACCACGGTCCCCCGGCT
>JACCUZ010000340.1 GCA_013698395.1 Sporichthyaceae bacterium | reverse complement strand
CCCCCTCACGATCACCGGAACCCGGGTGGGCGCGGCCGGTGTCCCGGATGCTGGACGGACGGTTCCACTGCGGCGCCTGCCCTGGCACGGTCATGGTGATGACCCAGCACTGCATTACGCCCTAGCGCGTTGCGCCGGAGACGCTCCGGCGGAACGCGCAGACCTCTCGCAACCGCGGGAGGTCTTTTCTTTTGCCCAGGAGCTCCACGATGCCGACCGAGCCGACCGTCCCAGCTGTGTCCGACGCCTTCCACGTGTACGACACCACCCTGCGCGACGGCGCGCAGCAGGAGGGCCTCGCGTTCTCGGTCGCCGACAAGCTCGCCGTGGCCGGGCACCTCGACGACCTCGGCGTCGGCTTCATCGAGGGCGGCTGGCCGGGCGCAAACCCGAAGGACACCGAGTTCTTCCGGCGGGCCAGCACCGAGCTCGACCTGCGCCACGCGCAGCTGGCCGCGTTCGGCGCCACTCGTCGGCCCGGGTCCACGGCCGCTGACGACGAGCTGATAGCTGCGCTGCGCGACTCGGGTGCCCCGGTCGTGACGCTGGTCGCCAAGAGCCACGACCGGCATGTCGAGCTCGCCCTGCGGACCAGCCTCGAGGAGAACCTGGCGATGGTCCGCGACACGGTGGCTCACCTGACCGCAGAGGGCAAGCGGGTCTTCCTCGATGCCGAGCACTTCTTCGACGGGTACGCCAGCAACCCGACGTACGCCCTCGAGGTCCTGCGTACAGCCCTCGACGCCGGCGCGGACGTCGCGGTGCTGTGCGACACCAACGGCGGGCGGCTGCCCGACGAGGTGGCCGATGTCGTGCACGCGGTGCGCGAGGCGACGTCGGCCCGGCTCGGTATCCATTGCCACAACGACGCCGGCTGCGCGGTTGCCAACTCGCTCGCTGCCGTCGCCGCGGGTGCAACCCACGTGCAGGGCACGCTCAACGGCTACGGCGAACGCACCGGCAATGCCGACATCCTCACCGTGGTCGCTAACCTCGAGCTCAAGCGCGCCCGGCGTGTGCTGCCCGAGGGCTCGCTGCAGGAGGCGACCCGCATCGCGCACGCCGTGTCCGAGCTGGCGAACGTGCCGCCCTACAGCCGACAGCCTTACGTGGGTGCGTCGGCGTTCGCCCACAAGGCGGGACTGCATGCCAGCGCGGTGCGCGTCGACCCGATGCTCTATCAGCACGAGGAACCAGCGACGGTCGGTAACGACATGCGGATGCTGGTGTCCGACATGGCCGGTCGGGCGTCGATCGAGCTCAAGGGCCGCGAGCTGGGCTACGACCTGGCCGGCAACAACGAGCTGCTGACCCGGGTCACCGAGCGGGTCAAGGAGATGGAGTCGCGCGGCTACACGTTCGAGGCGGCCGACGCGTCCTTCGAGCTGCTGCTCCGTGCCGAGGTGTCCGGCGTCGCGCCCAACCTCTTCGAGGTGGAGTCCTGGCGGGTGATCGTGGACGCCCGGGGCGACGGGTCGGCGACGGCCGAGGCGACGGTGAAGGTACGCGCGGGTGGCGAGCGACTCGTCGCCGTCGGAGAGGGCAACGGTCCGGTTAATGCCCTCGACCACGCACTCCGCACAGCCCTCGGCAAGGCCTACCCGGAGCTGGCGAAACTCCAGCTCATCGACTACCGCGTGCGCATCGTGGACGCGGCGCACGGCACCGACGCGGTGACCCGGGTGCTTGTCGAGACCAGTGACGGCGAGACGTCATGGGAGACGGTGGGGGTCCACGCGAACATCATCGAGGCTTCCTGGGAGGCGTTGCTCGACGCGGTGAACTACGGCCTGCTGCGCCACCAGGTCCTACCTGGCACCTGAGCCGTCAGGGCTGCCAGCCGAAGTACTGGCCCCCGATCGAGATCAGCAGGAACCACAGCCCAGCGGCGAGCGGCGGCACCGCGAGAACCCACCAGCTGCGCCGCCTTGCCAGGATCGCCGTCCCGGCGAGCAGCAGCGCGAAGAGGGCGTACATGCCGTAGAGGTCCGGGGCCGGGACGACCAGTCCGGACACCAGGTACTGGAACCCGACCGGCAGCATGAGCAGGAGAGCAACCACCGCGGCGGCAGTCCGCGGCGCACCGGCCGGGACTGGTCGCGTGAGGACGAACAGCGCCATGGCGAGCCCCAGCGGAAGAGCGGCGATGAGCCGTGGCGGTGACGCGACCGCGCCGAGGATCACGAGCTCCATCAAGAGCGTGACGCCGAGCGCGGCAAGGGCTGGACCACGGCGTCCGGCGAGGAGGAGGACTGCTGCCGCGACTGTGAGGCTCGCGGCGACACCGACGGCGAGCGCCCCGAGCAGGTGGGAGGTGGTGTCGACCTCCGGCACGGCCTGGCCGATGGCCGTGCGCGCGGCCCGAAATCCGAGGATCGTGGCTGCGACCAGTGCCAGACCCACCTGGACGTACACGATCAGAGTGGGAGCGCGGCGCGTCGGTGTCCGGGTCGAGGTCATGCGCCAACGGTGGCAGGTCATGGTGATCGTTGCCTGAGTACGCACGCTCAGCCGGCGCGTCGCCGCGCTAGTAACCTCACCGGGTGCGGATAGCGAGGTTCACTACAGCAGACGGTGCCGCGTTCGGAGTGGTGGACGGCGACCCGGGCGAGGGCGACGCCACGGTCCGGCGCATCGACGGGCATCCGTTCGCGCCGTTCCAGGTGGTTGGCGAGCCGCAACTGCTCTCGGCCGTCCGGTTGCTGGCACCCGTCCTGCCGAGCAAGGTCGTCGCGGTCGGGCGCAACTATGCCGACCACGTCAAGGAGATGGGCGGCGAGGTCGATCTCGACGAGCCACCCGTGGTCTTCCTCAAGCCGTCGACGTCGGTCGTCGGTCCGGGCGACCCGGTGCAGTACCCGGTCGGGGTGTCCGACGACGTGCACTACGAGGGCGAGCTCGCCATCGTGATCGCCCGGCTCTGCCGGGAGGTCCCGGTCGATCGGGTGCGCGACGTCGTGCTGGGCTTCACCTGCGCCAACGACGTGACCGCACGGGACCTGCAGAAGACCGAGAAGCAGTGGGGCCGGGCCAAGGGCTTCGACACGTTCTGCCCCCTCGGCCCGTGGGTGGCGACCGACCTCGACCCCGCCGACCTGGCGGTCACCACGACGGTCAACGGGGAGCTCCGCCAGGCCGGCCGCACCAGCCAGCTGATTCGCGGCGTCGACGAGGTGGTCGCCCACGTGAGCCAGGCGATGACTCTGCTCCCCGGAGACGTGATCCTCACCGGTACCCCTGCCGGCGTCGGCCCGCTGGTCGTCGGGGACGAGGTCAGCGTGACGATCGAGGGCATCGGCACCTTGACCAACACGGTCGTGGCCCGTGGCTGACGAGCGTCCGGTGCGGGTACGCGTCGCGCCGTCGCCGACAGGTGACCCGCACGTCGGCACCGCGTACATGTCGCTGTTCAACCTCGCGTTCGCGCGCAAACAGGGCGGTCAGTTCGTGCTGCGGATCGAGGACACCGACCGAGCCCGTTACGTCGCCGACAGCGAGCGGCAGATCTTCGACACGCTGCGCTGGTTGGGACTCGACTGGGACGAGGGGCCCGACAAGGGCGGCCCCTACGCGCCCTACCGGCAGTCGGAGCGGTTCGACACCTACCAGGCGCACGTTGACCGGCTGCTCGCCGACGGGACGGCCTACCACTGCTGGTGCACCACCGAGCGGCTCGCCCAGATGCGGGAGGAACAGCAGAGGGCCAAGCTGCCGACCGGCTACGACCGGCTCTGCCACGGCAAGAGTCGTGAAGAGCGAGCTGCCCTGCCCGGCTTCAGCGAGAGGCCGGTGGTGCGGATGCTCATCCCCGCCGACGCGCCGCTGATGTTCACCGATGTGATCAGGGGCGAGATCAAGGCCCCACGACCTGACGACCAGGTGATCGTCAAGGCCGACGGCTTCCCGACGTACCACCTCGCCAATGTCGTCGACGACCACGAGATGGCCATAACCCACGTGGTGCGCGGCGAGGAGTGGATCTCCTCGACGCCCAAGCACCTCCTGCTCTACGACTGGCTGGGCTGGACGCGCCCCGCGTTCGCGCACATGCCGCTGCTGCGCAACACCGACAAGTCGAAGATCTCCAAGCGGAAGAACCCAGCGGCGCGGCTGCTGTGGTTCCGCGAGCAGGGCTACCTCCCGGAGGCCCTGGTGAACTTCCTCGCGCTGATGGGCTACTCCCAGCCCGACGGCGAGGAGGTGTTCAGCTTCAGCGAGATGGTGGTGCACTTCGACTGGAGCCGGGTGAACACCGTCGGACCGGTGTTCGACCTCGACAAGCTCGGGTGGCTCAACGGCCACTACATCCGCGAGCTGTCCGTCGACGACCTCGCCGGGCGGGTCACCGACCACCTCGCGCTCACCGGCGTCCTGCCCGAGCCACCGACAGACGAGCAGCGCGCCATCGTGCGCGCCGCCACGCCGCTGGTCAATGAGCGGATGCAGGTCCTTGCGGAGGCCGAGGGGATGCTGGGGTTCCTGCTCGTCGACGACGGCGCGTTCGCCGTCGAGACGGAGGATGCCGCCAAGGTGCTCACTGCCGACGCGGCACCGGTCCTGCAGGCGGCTGTCGAAGTGCTGGCCCAGCTCGACGACTGGGACTCGGCCGCCATCGAGCGGGTCCTGCGGGTGGCCTTGGTCGAGGGGCTCGGGCTGAAGCCGAAGGTGGCATTCGGACCCGTCCGCGTGGCCGTCACCGGCCGACGGGTGTCGCCCCCGCTGTTCGAGTCGATGGAGCTGCTGGGCCGCGACCGGTCGCTGCACCGGCTCCAAGCCGGGTTGACAGTCACCCAGGCCGGCGCGGGTGGCTGAAGAGCGCTACCCGCAGCTGTTGCGGGCGCCGGACTTCCGGTGGTGGCGGCCGCTCCTGGGCCTGCTCCTCGCCGGGATCACGCTGGCGTCGGCCGCGGTTGCCGTCATCCTCGGCGCTCTGCTGGTCGGCGCACTCACCGGCGCGAGCCCGGACGCGTTCTCCGAGGAGTCCCTGGACCCGGACACCCCGCTGGGGCTGCTCGCGAACAACCTCATTCTCGCCATGCTGGTGCCTGCCGCTGTCCTCGCAGTCGTCGTGGTGCATCACCAGCGGCCGGGCGTGCTGGCCTCCGTCCTCGGCCGGCCCCGGTGGGGGCTGCTGTGGCGGTCGGCCGTGCTCGCCGGCGGCGTGGTCGTCGTCTTCTTCGCTGTCGGCTTCCTGCTCCCGGCCGACGGGAACGCGGCCGACCAGGCGGCACCGTCATCGACGACACTGGCCGCGCTGGTTGCCGTCATCCTGCTGACGACGCCGCTGCAGGCGGCCGCCGAAGAGGTCGGTTTCCGGGGCTACCTCAGCCAGGCGGTCGCGGCCTGGTTCTCCCGCCCGGTGGCCGGCACGCTGGTGGCAGGCGCGGTGAGCGCGGTGCTGTTCGCGCTCGCCCACGGCCTGCAGGACGCCTGGCTGTTCGGCGACCGGCTTGCCTTCGGCGTGGTCGCCTCGTGGCTGGCCTGGCGTACCGGCGGCTTGGAGGCGCCCGTGGCGCTGCACGTCGCCAACAACCTCGTGAGCCTGGTCTACAACGCCGCCACCGGCTCCCTGGAGAGCGCGCTGACGGCCTCGACGCTGCCCTGGCAGTTCGCAGTGCTCGACGTCGCGATGATGATCTCGTTCGCCGCTGTCCTGCATCTTCTGGCCGGTCGATGGCAGGTCGCCGTACGGAGGGAAGCCGGGCCAGCAATTTTGTCCGGGTCCGAAGCCGTCGGCTATCCTGGCCCCGGCCCGTCTACTCCGCGGCCAGCGGGGAACGAGCACCCTTGGGGTATGGGGTAATTGGCAGCCCGGCTGATTCTGGTTCAGTTAGTCTTGGTTCGAGTCCAGGTACCCCAGCTCGGCAGGCTGTCGGAAGTCGATCGTGCCTGTCCCGCGTCGCGTCCGCGCGTCGCACCCATCGTGGCCCCGTTGTGTAGCGGCCTAGCACGCCGCCCTCTCAAGGCGGTAGCGCGGGTTCGAATCCCGTCGGGGCTACCAGCAAAGGTCCAGGTCAGAGGCCTGGACCTTTGTCATGTCCGACCCACTCCAATGATCTTGACCACACTTTGACCACAGATTGCGTGGTCAAAAATGACACGAACCGGCCTTGATCCCAATGCCTGCGTCAGCGCCTGGTACTCCGCCTCCCCAGTGGTCGAAAGCCTCGCGCCTGGCTTGCGGTGATGCGCTTAGTGCATCACAATGGGACACATGAAACTCGACGTGCGCAAGACCACCCCGTTCACCGCGGGTGAGGACGAGCAGATCCGCGCGTTCAGTCAGCCCGACAGCTGGGAGCACGAGGCGCTTGAGCGGGTATCACCCGTTCCGCTGCGCGAGGGCTCCGAGGGTGCGGTCGTGCGGGCCTTGGCGCTGCTTGGCATGGCTTACGTCCGAGAGCGCGCAGGGCTGACGGACGACCTGGCCGTCGGCTACGCGGAGCTGGCGGCCGAGCGCGCGGAGCCGGGAACACAGGGCTCTGAGCCGACGCGCGCGGCCGGCTTGCGGGCCAACATGGCCCGCCGCGCCGGCTCCGGCACTCCGTCTCGGTGAGCGCGCGGCGGCTCGTCGTCCCGCAGCGTGGTCGAGTCTACCTTGCCCCCCTCGGCGAGGAGACGGACGCGGAGAACAAGTTCTGGCTGTGCGTGTCGAACAACGAACGGAACCCGCGCCTGGACGAGTTCATCGCTGTTCGTCTCACCACGACGCGTAGACCTCGCCTGCCCACCTGGGTTGCCCTGGGCGCGCAGGACAAGCCGTGGACTGGTGGCGTCGTCTGCGACGACATCGGTCCGATTTTCCGCGACCAGGTGATCAAGGACGCCGGCGCGCTGTCGAGCGCCACAATGAAGCGGGTAGAGAGGGCTCTGCTGATCGTTCTCGGGATCGACCCGGCTCGGCTCACGCCCTGACACGCGCCGACGGCCGGCACATCCTGTGTGGACGAAGTTGAGCCACACAGCAGTCCCGCAGCGGAGCGGTCGGAATCTTGATGAGTCGCCCGATCCGGATGACGGGAGTGGGCCACTCACCATTGCGCACCAGCTTGTAGGCGGTTGTGCGGCCCTGCCCCAGCAGCGCTGCCGCGTCCATCAGGTCCATGACCGGCGGCAGGTTCGCCAGCCGGTCAACGTCGATGCCATCCCGCGGGCTGATCTCCGGGCGAAGTTGCCGATGGACGTCGGCTTCGGCGGGGTGACTGGTCATCGGGACAGCCCTTCCCTGCGTTCTCGCGTCGGGTGCTCCACGGACGTTCGCCAGGCGTTCGGTCTCAGCCGCGGGAGCTGGCGGGTGGCGAGGGTCTGGCCGCGGCGGACAGCGAGTCGGGCTGCGAGCCGGTCCAGGTGCTGCCCGTTGTCGACGAGCGCGTTCGGGCCGTCGTCGTGGTCGTCGGGGACGTAGAGGTGGTTGGCGGTTCGTCCTCGGGAGAGCGCGACGTAGCCGGCTTCGCGGGTGAGGGCGCCGGTGCCGTAGAGCAGTGCGATCTCGGCGGTGGCGCCTTGAGCCTTGTGGCAGGTCATGGCGTAGCCGTGTTCGAGGTGCCGCGCCGCCCAGTCGGCCGGGACGGTGACCGGCTGCTGGTCGCGGTCATCACGCTGGACCGGATCTTCGGTTTCCTCGGGGTGCGACCGGGCGAGGTCGACACCGTGCCCGCTGAGAACGTCACGACCCACATTTCCGGCAGCCCGCGCAACCGAGCCATCTCGGCGGCACTTCGCACCGGGGCGCGGCTGGAGGGCCACAGGTCCGGGCGGGCGTGGATCCGGTTCGCGACTGGCTGTCCCGCTACCTGCAGCGCGAGCAACGGGTACGTGAGCCACTCCGGCCGGAGCAGCGGGCGGCGCTCTTGCCATACCTGGCCGACGACGTACGTCGACTTGCCGACTTGCTCAACGAGCCGTTCGACGACTGGCACCGACACTCCCGGACGGCGATCGTCGCTGAGCCCGATCGGAAGTTCGGCACCGGGTACACCAGCATCGACGACCCCTTCGGTGAGCGCGCTCGTCAAGGCGGTGGGCGCCGACCCGTCTGACTCAACGACCGCCTTTGTCCACTCGCCGCCGCTGCGCCTACCTTGATGAAGTGCCGATCCGGGACCGCCATCCCTTGCCGAGCGACGTTGCGCGAGTACCCGTGGCCGCTGTCGGTCTGTGCGTAACTCTGGTGGCCATCGCGGCCATGGCCGTCGACCACCTGCTGGGGGACGACCCGGGCCTCGAGGACCCGGTGACGTTCGCAATCAGCGCCGTCCTGTCAGTGACACTCGCTCTTCTCCTGTTCGGCTGGCTGGTCCCGAGAACAGTCGCCGACCCAGCAGGCCCGGTACTGGCGGCGACGCGCGGACTGTGGTGCAGTGTCGCGGCCTTGCTCGGCGTTCCGCTGACCATGTGGTTAGGCCTTCCGTTCGTCATGGCGGGGGCAGGTCTCGTCCTCGGTCTACGGGGTCGCGGCAGCGAACGACGCAGCAGAGCGACAACCGCCGTGGTGCTGGCCCTCGCTGTTCTCCTGTTCGGAACCGTCGGGTACATCGCCCAGGCGGCTCGTAAGCTCTGATCGGTGACCCGCTGTCAGGCTCGCCCAAGTCACGGTGAAACCGCGAGGGTTGCGCGTGCCGGGCGAGCTCCTCGGGGCGTTCTACCGTGATTTCGGCACGCAGAGTTCGCCCTCCCGCGATGTCTCGGCGGGCGGGCGGCCGCCGGAGGACGGTAACGGGCAGTGCCGCTGGCGCCGGGGCCGAATCGGCGCGATCATGACGGAATGGCCGAGGAGTCCGCGCCGAGCTTCGAGACCTGGCGCCCCGACCGGCTCGTGGGCCATAGCCCGTTCCCGCCGATCGCGGACTACGCCTTCCTGTCCGACTGCGAGACCAACTGCTTAGTTGCGCCGAGCGGAGCGGTCGAGTGGATGTGCCTGCCCCGGCCGGACTCGCCCAGCGTCTTCACCGCGCTGCTCGACCGGGGCGCCGGCACCTTCCGGCTCGGCCCGTACGACGAGATGGTCCCGGCGGCCCGCCGGTACCTTCCGGGCAGTCTGATGCTCGAGACGACCTGGCAGACCCGCACCGGATGGCTCATCGTCCGGGACACCCTGACGATGGGCCCCTGGCACAACGTGGACGAACGGTCCCACACCCATCGACGGTCGCCGACTGACTTCGACGCCGAACACTGCCTGCTTCGCTGGATCAAGTGCGTGAGTGGCTCAGTGGACCTGTCGATGAGTTGCGAGCCGATCTTCGACTATGGCCGCACGCAGCCAGTGTGGAAATACCACGGACCGGGGTACGGCGACGTGGAGGCAACCGCCGAGGGTGTAGGCGTCGCGCTGCGCCTGACCACCGACCTCCGCCCGGGCATCGAGGGAGCCGGGCTGCACGCCCGCACCCGGATGGTCGAGGGCCAGCACCATTTCGTCGCGCTGTCCTGGTCACCGCTGCCGCCGCCGGTCACGCTGGACGAGGCGGACGAGCGGATGCGCCGCACGTCGGAGTACTGGCGGCAGTGGATCACGCTGGGGGACTTCCCGGACCACCCGTGGCGGAGCTACCTGCAGCGGAGCGCGCTGACCCTGAAGGGTCTGACCTACGCGCCCTCCGGCGCGCTACTGGCCGCCGCAACCACCTCACTCCCCGAGACGCCGCACGGCGAGCGGAACTGGGACTACCGGTACGCCTGGGTCCGGGACTCGACGTTCGCGCTCTGGGGCCTGTACACCCTCGGCTTCGACCGCGAGGCCGACGACTTCTTCTACTTCGTGGCCGACGGCTGCCGCGAGGGCCAGGACCTGCAGGTGATGTACGGCGTCGGGGGAGAACGCGAGCTCGCCGAACAGTCACTGCCCCACCTGTCCGGTTACGAGATGGCGTCCCCAGTACGCGTTGGGAACGCCGCCTTTCGGCAGCGTCAGCACGACGTGTGGGGTGCGGTCCTCGACTCCGTATACCTGCATGCGCGCTCACGCGATCAGCTGCCGGAGTCGCTGTGGCCGGTGCTCAAGCGTCAGGTCGAGGCCGCGGTCGCCCACTGGGAGGAGCCCGACCGCGGGATTTGGGAAGTCCGTGGCGAGCCGCAGCACTTCGTGTCCAGCAAGCTCATGTGCTGGGTGGCGCTGGACCGGGGCGCCGAGCTCGCACGCATGCACGACGAGCCGGAGTACGCCGACAAGTGGCGCAGTCTGGCCGATCAGATCCACGCCGACATCTGCACCCGTGGGGTTGACGAACGTGGCGTGTTCGTCCAGCGTTACGGCTCTCCAGCCCTCGACGCTTCCCTGTTGCTCATGCCGTTGATGCGCTTCCTGCCGCCCGACGACCGCCGAATCCAGGCGACCGTGCTCGCCATCGCCGATGAGCTGACAGTGGACGGGCTGGTGCTCCGGTATCGGGTGGAGGACACAGACGACGGACTCACCGGCGAAGAGGGCAGCTTTACGATCTGCTCGTTCTGGCTGGTGTCGGCGCTGGTCGAGATCGGCCACCTGGAATCTGCTCGCAAGCTCTGCGAGCGCTTGCTCGCCTACGCCAGCCCCCTCGAGCTGTACGCCGAGGAGATCGACCCGCACAGTGGCCGGCACCTTGGCAACTTCCCGCAGGCCTTCACCCATCTGGCGCTGATCAATGCGGTCGTCCACGTGATCAGGGCCGAGGAGCTAGGGACCCGGTCGCCGGGATCACCGGACTGACGGAGGCCGCGGCAGCCGCTCCAGGCGACCAGCACCGCGACTATTGCATATCTTTCGCAACTGCCAGATCTTCGCATAGACTTTCTGCATGGCCCGATTCCGCTTGCGCGTCGCCGTCTTCGGCGGTCTCGCGGTGGCGGGGCTCGTCTCGCTGAGCGGGTGCGGCGCGCAGTCCCAGAGCTCGGCGTCCAGCGCCGCTCGCTCCGACGGGTCGCTGCGGCTCGTCACCACCGTGGCTCCCATCACGTCCATCGTGGCGAGCGTGGCGGGAGACCGGGCTCAGATCACCGGCCTCGTTCCCGAAGGGATCAACTCCCACACGTTCGATCCGCCGCCGAGCGCCGCGAAGGTCCTCTCGGAGGCCGACCTCGTCTTCGTCAACGGGCTCCAGCTCGAGGAGCCGACTCAGGAGCTGGCGACGGCGACCATGCAGGACGGCGCCAGGCTGGTCGAGATCGGCACGCAGGTTCTCCCGCGGTCGGACTACATCTATGACTTCTCCTTTCCGGAGGAGGAGGGAAAGCCGAACCCTCATCTGTGGACCGACCCGACGTACGCCATCACGTACGCAGCCGTCGTCCGTGACGTGCTGACGAAGGCCGACCCCGGCGGCCGGGACACCTACGCGGCCAACTACACGGCGTTCGAGACTGCGGCCGCGGAGCTCTCAGACGCGCTGCGAGCGGACCAGGGGAGCATCCCGGAAGAGGACCGGCAGCTGCTGACCTACCACGATGCCTACGCCTACTTCGCCCGGACGTACGGGTGGCAGGTGATCGGCGCGATCCAGCCGAAGAACTTCGAGGACCCCACGCCCAAGGAGATCGCCGCGTTGATCGACCAGGTCAAGGCCGAGAAGGTCCCGGTGATCTTCGGCTCGGAGGTCTTCCCGTCAAAGGTCCTCGAGGAGGTGGGCCGAGCCACCGGAGCCCGGTACGAGGAGACGCTGCGAGACGATGACCTCCCCGGTGACCCGGGCGACGAGGAACATTCGTGGGTGGGACTGATGCGCTACGACTACCTCACGATGATCAACGGCTTGGGCGGCCGGGCAACGGAACTGGCCGCTCTGGACTTGGCTCCCGCCGTCCGGGATCAGGCGAAGTACCCGCAATGACTGTTCCCCGCGAACGCGACGCTGAGGACTGCCTAGTCGCCGTCCAGGGTGCCAGTTTCGGGTACGACGCCAGCCCGGTGCTGCGCGAGGTGAGCCTGTCGGTGCGGGCCCGCGACTTCATCGGGGTGGTCGGGCCGTCCGGGTCGGGGAAGACCTCCCTGCTTCGGCTGCTGCTGGGCACCGCTCGCCCCCAGCGCGGAACCGTCTCTCGCCAGCCGGGTCTCGCGGTGGCCTACGTCCCACAGCTGGAGACGGTGAACTGGAACTTCCCGGTCACCGTCGGGGAGTGCGTGCTGATGGCACGTACCGAGCGCCGGCTTCCCTGGTCCTCGCGGTCGGAGAGGGTCGAGGTGTCGAGCGTTCTGGACCGCCTGGGCATCGGCGGCCTCGCGGGCCGCCACATCCGCGAGCTGTCGGGTGGTCAGCAGCAGCGCATGTTCATCGCGCGGGCGCTTCTGCGGCGACCGCAGCTGCTGCTGATGGACGAGCCGACCACCGGGGTGGACATCGCCAGCCGGCACGACATGCTGCACCTGCTCGCTGATCTCAACGCCGAGGGCATGGCCATCCTGCTCACGACCCACGACCTCAACGGGGTCGCCGCCCACCTCCCGCAGCTGGTGGCGCTGCAGCGAACTGTCGTCGCCGCGGGCCCACCTCAGGACGTGATCACCCCATCGGTGCTGGAGCGGACCTTCGGGGCGCCCATGGAGGTCCTGGAGCACCTCGGCATCCCGGTTGTGCTCGACCGGTCGTGGACGGCGTCTTCGTGATGGAGGCCGTGCTCGACCCGTTCGCGTACTCCTTCTTCGTCAAGGGCGTCATCGTCGCAACCCTGGCGGGGGGGCTGTGCGGTCTGATCGGGGTCTACATCACCCTGCGCGGCATGAGCTACATCGGCCACGGCCTGTCGCACGCGATCTTCGGCGGGTTCGCGGCCAGCTCGATCATCAGCCTGAACTACTACCTGGGCGCCGGTGTCTGGGGGCTGGCCTCGGCGCTGGCTATCAACCGGGTCACCAGAAGCCGACGGATCGGGGCCGACGCCGCGATCGGGGTGATCACCACGGCCTCGTTCGCCCTGGGCGTCGCGCTGCTCACGTTCTTCGGCAACAAGGGACCAAGCTTCGACGCAGCGCTGTTCGGTAGCATCATCGGCGTCTCAGCGGCCGACGTGTGGGCGCTGCTGGCGATCACTGGCTTCACCGGTGCCGTCGTCTTCCTCCACTACCGTGCCCTGCTCTTCGCGACGTTCGACCCCGATGTCGCCGACGTGTCCGGCGTTCGGGTGGCCCGGACCGACGCGCTGCTCATGCTCATCCTCTCGCTGTCCATCCTCGCCACCCTGACCGTGATCGGGGTCACGCTGGTCGCGGCCACGCTTGTCATCCCTGCCGTCGTCGCCCGGATGCTGACCCAGCGATTCGCCCGGATGCTCTGGCTCTCCAGCGCGATCGGCGCGGCATGCGGGTTCGTGGGCATGAACCTCAGCTACCACCTGGACGTGCCTTCGGGGACGACCATTGTCCTGACGGGTGCGCTCGTATTCGGAGTCGTCCTCTTGATCACTGGAGGACGACGACTACAGCGGACCGGGCGGCTGGACGACCATCGCGGCGTCGCGCCGGCAGCGACGGCGTGATGGCCCGCGAGGTCAGGCGGTCTGCGGCTGCCCGGAACCTGCCCGCTCGGACTGCTGGACGACCTCGCTGAGCTTGGCCGCCGCAGCGGACACGATCTGCGCGTGCAACCGGCCCGGTTGGCGGCTGAGCCGCTCGATAGGCCCGGAGACCGAGACGGCGGCGACGACGCGCCCGCCCGGGCCACGCACGGGGGCCGACACGGAGGCCACTCCCGCCTCCCGCTCTCCGACGCTCTGCGCCCAGCCCCGTCGGCGTACCTGCGAGAGCATCGTCGCGGTGAACCGGGCGTCGCGCAGGCCTCGATGCAGCCGGTCGGGCTCCTCCCAGGCGAGCAGGATCTGCGCCGCCGAGCCGGCCTTCATCGTCAGGGTCGCCCCGACCGGCACGGTGTCGCGCAGCCCGGTGAGGCGCTCCGCGCCGGCGACGCAGACCCGGCTGTCGCCCTGCCGGCGGTAGAGCTGGGCGCTCTCCCCGGTGATGTCGCGCAGGCGCCCGAGCACGGGGTAGGCGGCCTCGAGGAGGCGGTCCTCGCCGGCGGCGGACGCCAGCTCGCGCAGCCGCGGCCCGAGCACGAACCGGCCCTGGATGTCCCGGGCGACCAGGCGGTGGTGCTCCAGGGCCGTGGCCAGGCGGTGAGCCGTCGGCCGGGCGAGCCCCGTCGCCTGCACCAGCTGCGCCAGGCTGGACGGTCCGGCCTCCAGGGCGCCCAAGACGATCGCTGCCTTGTCCAGGACGCCAACTCCGCTAGTGTTGTCCATGGCGTGATACTGCCGTCTCAGAGCCTGAGACGCAACTTTTCGGAGGGTCCACGTGGCGAGAACGCTGGCGGAGAAGGTCTGGGAGAGCCATGTCGTACGCCGAGCCCCAGGTGAGCCTGACCTCCTGTACATCGACCTGCACCTTGTTCACGAGGTCACCAGCCCCCAGGCTTTCGACGGTCTGCGGCTGGCTGGCCGCCCGGTGCGCCGCCCGGACCTGACGCTCGCTACCGAGGACCACAACGTCCCGACCCTCGACATCGACCTGCCGATCGCAGACCCGGTCTCCCGCACCCAGGTCGAGACGCTGCGCCGGAACTGCGCGGAGTTCGACGTGCCCCTGCACTCCCTGGGTGATGAGGAGCAGGGCATCGTGCACGTGGTCGGTCCCCAGCTCGGCCTGACCCAGCCCGGCATGACGGTTGTCTGCGGGGACTCCCACACCTCCACCCACGGTGCGTTCGGGGCGCTGGCCTTCGGGATCGGCACCAGCGAGGTCGAGCACGTGCTCGCCACCCAGACTCTGCCGCTGCGGCCGTTCAAGACGATGGCAGTGACCATCGAGGGTGACCTCGCCGCAGGCGTTACGGCGAAGGACGTGATCCTCGCCGTCATCGCCGAGATCGGCACGGGGGGCGGCCAGGGCTACGTCATCGAGTACCGCGGCTCCGCCGTCAAGGCGATGTCCATGGAGGCGCGGATGACGATGTGCAACATGTCGATCGAGGCAGGGGCTCGTGCGGGCATGGTCGCGCCCGACGAGACGACCTACGAGTTCCTCAAGGGTCGTCCACGCGCGCCGCGTGACCCGGACTGGGACACGGCTGTCCAGACGTGGGAGCGGCTGCGCAGCGACAACGATGCACATTTCGACCGCGAGGTCGTGATCGACGTGGCCGGGCTTACGCCGTACGTCACCTGGGGCACCAATCCCGCACAGGGCGCGCCACTGTGGTCGAGAGTGCCAGACCCGGCCACGTTCGCCGACGACAACGAACGCGCGGCCGGGTACCGCGCCCTGGACTACATGGGTCTGCGGCCCGGGACACCGCTTCGGGACATCGAGGTCGACACGGTGTTCCTGGGGTCGTGCACCAACGGGCGCATCGAGGACCTGCGAGCCGCGGCCGCGGTGATACGTGGCCGTCAGGTCACCGAAGGGGTCCGGATGTTGGTCGTCCCCGGCTCCGTGCGGGTGCGGCTGGCCGCCGAGGACGAGGGGCTGGACGTGGTGTTCAAGGAGGCCGGTGCCGAGTGGCGCAACGCCGGCTGCTCGATGTGCCTGGGCATGAACCCCGACCAGCTCGCACCAGGGGAGCGCAGCGCGTCGACGTCCAACCGCAACTTCGAGGGCAGACAAGGGAAAGGCGGGCGCACCCACCTCGTTTCGCCGCAGGTGGCGGCGGCCACTGCTGTCGTGGGACGCCTGGCCAGCCCTGCGGACCTCGAATCGACGAGGGGCTGACCCATGGACCCCATCACCACGCACACCGGGCGGGCGGTCGCGCTGCGCCGGTCTGACGTGGACACCGACCAGATCATCCCGGCGGTCTATCTCAAGCGGGTCACCCGAACGGGGTTCGAGGACGGGCTGTTCGCGGCCTGGCGCGCTGACCCCGAGTTCGTGCTGAACCGGCCGGAGTCGGCCGGCGCCACTGTGCTCGTCGCCGGACCGAACTTCGGCACCGGCTCGTCGCGTGAGCACGCCGTCTGGGCCCTGCGCGACCACGGTTTCCGGGTGGTGGTGTCGTCAGGTTTCGCCGACATCTTCCGTGGCAATGCGGGCAAGGGTGGACTGGTGACAGCGCAAGTGAGACAGCGAGACGTCGACGACCTCTGGGACGCCATCGACGCCGACCCTAAGGTCGAGGTCACTGTCGACCTAGCGGGGCGGACCGTGACGTGGGGGGACCGGGCGGTCGGGTTTGAGATCGACGACTACACCCGCTGGCGGTTGATGCAAGGCCTCGACGACGTCGACCTCACCCTGCGCCACGTCTCCGACGTGCAGGTCTTCGAGTCCCAGCGGCCTTCCTGGTTGCCGGTGACCCGCTGAGAAAGGCGCCTCCCGTTGAGACACAACGGGGAATCGGTGTTGCGGTGTTTGTCTCTGCCCTTGCATGGGCCTAACGTCGCCTCGACATCGAGCGACCGCTCGACATCCGCATCCGCAAGGGGACCAATCGTGAACAAGGCTCAGCTGATCGACAAGCTGTCCAGCCAGCTCGGAAGCAAGAAGAGCGCCACCGAGGCGGTCGAGGCCGTGATCGACACCGTCACACGCGCCGTGGCCTCGGGCGAGCGGGTAGCGATCACCGGTTTCGGTGTCTTCGAGAAGGTCGCACGCCCAGCCCGAACCGGCCGCAACCCAAGGACCGGCGCGACGGTGCGCATCAAGAAGACCTCCGTGCCGAAGTTCAAGGCCGGCCAGAGCTTCAAGGACGTTGTGTCTGGGGCGAAGAAGCTGCCGAAGGCAACGGCTTCGGCAGCCAAGACCGCGGCGTCGAGGAGTACCGCCACGAAGAGCACCACGAAGAAGAGCACGGCCAAGAAGTCGTCCTCGGCGCGCACGACAGGCTCGACGTCCTCGGCCGGTCGGACGCTTGCGACGAAGCGTTCCGCACCGACGGCGAAGAAGGCAGCTGCCAAGAAGCTCGCCAGCAAGTCCACGGCAAGAAAGGCACCCGCCCGCAAGCGCTGACCCCAGCATCAACCGACGCCCGGCCGCTAAGCGGCCGGGTGTCGGCCGTAAGGGCTCAGCCGGTTACCGGCGGTCGTCTGCGATCAGACAGCGTGGCGATGGTGAGGTAACTGACCGCGCGGCCCGCCGGACCGGTGCGGGTCTCGATCCGTACTCGCTGTCCGACACGCAGCAGCCGGATCGCTCCGGCATCGAACGCCGCCGCGTCGTAGGCCAGCTCGACGCCGTCGTCGAGCAGGACGGTGCCGGAGCGAGACTGCGCGTCGAAGCTGCGCACCGTCGCCTGCACGTCGGCGAACCTATCCCAGCTCCTCGTCGATCCCGAGCCGGCTCAGCAGCGCTGCGGTGCGCGGCCCGACGCCGAGCCGGACGGCGGCCTGGAGGTCAGCGGCGGTGTCGACGTCCTGTCGGACGGTCTGCAGGTCCCGGCCCCCGATCTCGACATGACCCGCAGAAGTATGCCGATCGGCGGACGCGGCGCCGAAGGCCGGCTTCAGGGCCGACCCGGGCGTCGCCAATACCAGCGTCGTGCCGCTCCCTTCTGCGTCCCTGACGAAGGATGTCTCGTGCGTCGCCGCGCGGCTCAATGCATGGGCGAGCTCCACCGGGTCAAGTGAGGGGAGGTCGCCGGACAAAGCCCCGCTGCCGCATCCGGGGTGCCGCGAGGCGGCCACCCGAGCACCGTGCACAAGTGCTGGGTTCAGGCCCGAATCGGGCTCGTCCGGCACGACGTACGCGCCCAGCTCGCGCAGCCGTGCCGCCGCCTGAGAGTCATCGGTGACCGCGACGACCTCGCTCACGCCTGAGGTCGCGAGAGCCGCGGCTGTGGTGTCGAGGGCGAAGGCCAAGGCGAGCTGCGCCCGGACGGTGTCGTAAGGCGGCCCGAGGCGCGTCTTGGCGAGATCGAGGCGCTTCACTGGGACAACCAGCACCCAGCACTGCGCCTCTCTGGACACGACCCGATCCTCGCAGTCCGGCTCGACACCGGAACCGCCGGACGGGAGACTGACGGGCGCCCTCTGCCGAGGGCCGTCGAGAGGAGTGGCGTCCGGTGAGGCCTGAGCAGGCGCGCGTCCAGCGGGCCCGGGCGGCGGAGGGCTCTCCCGGCTTTTGGTACCTCTTCGCGGTGGTGGTGCTGCGGCCGCTCCTCATCGTGTGCACCCGACAAGAGTGGCGCGGCTGGGAGCACATTCCCGAGTCCGGGGGAGCGGTGGTCGTGAGCAACCACATCTCCCACGTCGACCCGTTGACGTTCACCCACTTCGTGTACGAGTCGGGGCGACTGCCGCGCTTCCTCGCCAAGGCCTCGCTGTTCCGGGTGCCCTTCGTTCGGACCGTCCTGCGTGGCGCGGAACAGATCCCGGTCTACCGCGAGTCCGAGAGCGCGGCACAGGCCTACTCCGCCGCGGTCGATGCCGTACGCCGCGGGAAGCTGGTCGCGATCTATCCCGAGGCCACCCTGACTCGCGATCCTGATCTGTGGCCGATGGTCGGCAAGACCGGCGCTGCCAGGGTGGCACTTGAGACGGGTGCTCCGGTGATTCCCGTTGCGCAGTGGGGGGCGCACCGTGTCCTTCCGCCGTACAGCAAACTCCCCCGCCTGTTTCCCCGGCACACCGTGCATGTGCACGCCGGACCGCCCGTGGACCTGACGGATCTGCAGGGCAGGCCGATCGACGCTGAGCTGCTGCGGGAGGGAACGGCCCGCATCATGGCGGCGGTGACCGGTCTGCTGCAGGAGATCCGCGGCCAGCGGGCGCTGACAACCAGGAGAACCGCGTGACGCGCGTCGCGGTGCTCGGGACCGGTTCGTGGGGAACGGCGTTCTCGATGGTGCTCGCCGACGCCGGCGGTGACGTGGTGCTGTGGGGCCGCCGCTCCGAGATCGTGGTGGCTGTCAACACCCGCCATGAGAACCCGGCCTATCTGCCGGGCATCGCGCTGCCTGAGACGGTGTCCGCGACCACTGACCCGGGGCAGGCACTGGAGCGGGCGGAGGTGGTGGTGCTGGCGGTGCCATCGCAGACCTTGCGCGCCAACCTGGTGTCCTGGACGCCCCTGCTGCCGGACGACTGCATGCTGGTCAGCCTGATCAAGGGCATCGAGCTGGGCACGTCGAAGCGCATGAGCGAGGTGATCGCGGAGGTCACCGGCGCCTCCGACGAGCGGATCGCGGTTGTCTCGGGCCCCAACCTGGCGAAGGAGATAGCGCAACGGCAGCCGGCCGCCTCGGTCGTGGCGTGTGTGGACGATGCGGTCGCGGAAAAGCTTCAGCAGGTGTGCCTGACGCCGACGTTCCGGCCGTACACGAACACCGACGTCGTCGGTGTCGAGCTAGGTGGCGCGGTCAAGAACGTCATCGCGCTGGCGGTGGGAATGGCCAAAGGCATGGGGATGGGCGACAACTCCCAGGCCTCGATCATCACGCGTGGTTTGGCCGAGATCACCCGGCTTGGTCTCGCGCTAGGAGCCGACGCAGCAACGTTCGCGGGGCTGGCTGGCGTGGGTGACCTCGTGGCCACCTGCATGTCACCCCTGTCGCGCAACCGCACGTTCGGCGAGAACCTTGGTCGAGGCCAGTCGCTGGACGAGGTGGTCGCCGCGACGTGGCAGACGGCTGAGGGGGTGAAGTCGGCCGAGTCCATCCTCGCGCTGGCACAGGCCCACGGTGTGGACATGCCGATCGTCGAGCACGTGGCGGCCGCTGTGCGCGACGGGCTGCCCCCAGCGGACATCGTGCGGCGCATCATGAGCCGCTCCACCAAGGCCGAGACCGACTAGGCCGAGGCAGACTGGACGTCGTGTACGACATCACCGCCGTGGCCGAGAACACGGACGCCATCGACGATGCAGCTCTCGCCGACATCGCCGACCTCGTCCGCGGCGGCGACGTGCTGGTGCTCAGCGGAGCCGGTCTGTCGACGGAGTCGGGGATCCCGGACTACCGCGGTCCGACCGGTGTCCTGCGCAACTCGTTGCCGATGACCTACCAGACGTTCACCCGCGACCCGCTGGCCCGCCGACGTTACTGGGCGCGCAGCCAGCTCGGGTGGCGACATCTGATGGACGCCGAGCCGAACCTCGGGCACTCTGCGGTCGCTGAGCTGGAGGCGCTCGGCGCGCTCACCGGCATCGTCACGCAGAATGTCGACGGCCTGCACCAGGCAGGCGGAGCGCGTTCGGTCGTGGAGCTGCACGGCTCTGTGGACCGTGTCGTCTGCATCCGCTGCGGCGACCGGACGCCCCGCTCGGTGCTCTCCGAACGGCTCCGCGCCGCGAACCCAGCCTGGGAGGCGAGTGCCGCCGCGGTCAACCCCGACGGCGACGTCTCGCTGGCCGAGGCCCACCTCGAGAGGTTCAGGATCGTCGACTGCCTGCGATGCGCAGGCATGCTCAAACCGGACGTGATCTTCTTCGGTGAGAACGTCCCCCCGGTCACCGTCGAGCTCTGCTACCGGCTCGTCGATCGATGCCGGTCAATGCTGGTGCTGGGCTCGTCGCTGACCGTCATGTCTGGGCTTCGTTTCGTACGCCGAGCCGCGGCTTTGGGCAGGCCGGTCGCCATCGTCACCCAGGGGGTGACCCGTGCCGACGAGCTGGCGTCGATCAAGGTCGACCTGCCCCTGGGCCAGACGCTACGGGGCCTGGTCGACTCTGTTGCCCGCCAACGTTGAGCCTGCCTTGACATGTTGAGAGGTTGACTCAGGAGTCGCCGAGCCGGGCGCGGAGTGCCCGGAGAACTGGCATCGCGTGCCGGTCCTTCGGTCGGTCGGCCGCCTCCTTGCTGGCGATGATGTCGTCGAGTGACGCGAGCGGCACAGTGACGTCGTGCAGATGGACCTCGACCTGATGGCTGGCGAGACGGCCGTAGTCGAGACCGCCGGCAGGCCGCACGACCAGATCAAGGGCACCCAGCGGCGGTCGGTAGTGGTGACCCGTGCGCCACCGCTGCGAACCCACCGATCACGACATAGCGCACCCCGTGATCGTTGAGGAGCGCCAAGAGGGCCATGGGGTCGAAGTCCGGCGCGCTGGTCATGACGGCTCTACCCCGCCTGCCGGACGGCCGCCTGCAGGTCACGGGCCGTCCGGTGCAGAGTCAGGAGCCGGTCGACGCGCTCCTCGGGGTTGAGCCGCAAGGTCAATGACAGCAAGGACAGGTCATGCGGGTCGGCGGCGGGAACGAGATCGAGCTCGTAGCCGCACTGGCGAAGGAGGGGGGCCAGCGTCTCCAGTGCCGGATCTGCTCGTCCGATTTCCAGCCGCGCGACGGCCGGCCGGTGCATACGAACCGCCGCCGCGAGCTGGCGCTGCGTCATGCCCGCGTGCCGGCGAGCGCGTCGCAGGAGGATGGCCGCCTGCCGCATGACCGCAAAATAGCAAGAAAAGTTAGGTTCTCCTCGGCTTTCTGTGGGTCCTGATGAGGACGCTTCGGAGGCTCTGAGCCCCGCGGTGTAGCGGATTCGCGCTGGTTTGAGTGTGCGTGCGGCAGTGGGGTGACGCGCACGTATTGACGGTCCTACGTTCGGCGCTGTCTAAGGC
>JACCUZ010000334.1 GCA_013698395.1 Sporichthyaceae bacterium | reverse complement strand
GTGGAGGCCGACCGGGTCGCGGTGCAGGACGCGCGGCACAACCTGGCGGACCTGCCGATGGTCCGGGTCGAGCGGGGCCGGGTCGACCATGTCCTTCGGCGGTTGCGTCTGGGTCGGGCCGACCTCGTCGTGCTCGACCCACCGCGCGCAGGTGCCGGGAAGGCCGTCGTCTCGCTCCTCTCGCGCGTCGGGGCCAGGCGGGTCTGCTACGTCGCGTGCGACCCGGCTGCGCTGGCGCGCGACCTGCGCTGGTTCGGCGACCGCGGCTACCGAGTGGAGTCGCTGCGCGTGTTCGACCTGTTCCCGATGACGGCCCACGTCGAGTGCATCGCGGTCCTGGTCCCGGGGGTTCGGGCCAGGGACCCGAACTAGCCCCCGCCCCCCGCCGAGCCGGCCACGGTATTGACCACGTATACGTGGTCAGTGCACGCCCCGCATGGTGTAGACGCCTAGCGCAGCGGGTGTTGACCAGGTAAACGTGGTCAACGCCGCCCGGCCGAAACGTGGTCGCTCGGCGGCGGGTGAGGTGGGCGTACGGGGGGAATGGGCCGGACGCGGACGGCGACCGCCTCCGCGCCCGCACGGAAGGAGCCCGACATGACCACCTCCGACCCCTACGTCGACCCGCCGACCGGTGGCGACCCGGTTTCCGGCACCCCCACCGACGGTGACTCGGTGGTCTCCGACCGACTGGAGGGCATCGTCCCGACGTCGGCCGACCCGGAGACGCCCGAGGCCGAAGCGGCAGGGTTCGACCGGAGCACTGACCCGGACAGCGACACGGACAGCGTGGCTGCCGACCGGGAGCGCACCGACGCCGAATGACCGTAGTATCTTGACGTCAAGATACCCGACGGTGCCAGGATAGGTGCGGCGGACGAGAGGAGACGGTCGTGGGCAGCGCTACGCAGGACAGCTTCGGCGCCAAGGACCAGCTCGAGGTCGGCGGCAGGACGTACGAGATCTACCGGCTCGACGCCGTGGCGGGAAGCGGCGACCTGCCGTACAGCCTCAAGATCCTCCTGGAGAACCTGCTGCGCACGGAGGACGGCGCGAACATCACCGCCGACCACGTCCGCGCCCTCGCCGCGTGGGACCCGACCGCCGAGCCGGACACCGAGATCCAGTTCACCCCCGCGCGCGTGGTGATGCAGGACTTCACCGGTGTCCCCTGCGTCGTCGACCTGGCAACGATGCGCGAGGCGGTCCGCGATCTCGGCGGGGACCCGTCGCGGATCAACCCGCTCGCCCCGGCCGAGCTGGTCATCGACCACTCGGTGATCGCGGACCTGTTCGGCGCGCCCGACTCGTTCGAGCGCAACGTCGAGCTGGAGTACGAGCGCAACGTGGAGCGCTACCAGTTCCTGCGCTGGGGCCAGACGGCGTTCGACCAGTTCAAGGTCGTGCCACCCGGCACCGGCATCGTGCACCAGGTCAACATCGAGTACCTCGCTCGCGTGGTCTTCGACCGGGACAGGGTGGCCTATCCGGACACCCTTGTCGGCACCGACTCGCACACCACCATGGTCAACGGCCTGGGCGTGCTCGGCTGGGGTGTCGGCGGCATCGAGGCCGAGGCCGCGATGCTGGGCCAGCCGGTGTCGATGCTGATCCCCAAGGTCGTCGGCTTCCGGCTGACCGGCGAGCTGCCCGAGGGCGCCACAGCCACCGACCTGGTCCTCACCATCACCGAGATACTGCGCAAGCACGGGGTGGTGGGCAAGTTCGTCGAGTTCTACGGCGACGGGGTCGCGGCGGTGCCGCTCGCCAACCGCGCCACCATCGGCAACATGAGCCCGGAGTACGGCTCCACCGTCGCCATCTTCCCGGTCGACGACGAGACGCTCCGGTACCTCAAGATGACCGGCCGCGACGCGCAGCAGGTCGCACTGGTTGAGGCCTACGCCAAGACCCAGGGCCTCTGGCACGACCCGAAGGTGGAGCCGCGGTTCTCCGAGACGATCGAGCTCGACCTCTCGACTGTCGTCCCGTCCATCGCCGGGCCGAAACGGCCGCAGGATCGCGTGTCTCTCTCCGACGCGAAAGCGGGGTTCCGCAACGCGCTCAAGGACTACGCCGAGGACGCCGACGACGGCGTCGAGTCGAGGGTGGACGAGGGATCGGCCGAGTCCTTCCCCGCGAGCGACCCGATGGCGGTCGGCACCTCCGAGAACGGTGGAGCCGGCCAACCGCACGGCGCACCCGACCACGGCGAGCTGAGCCGGCCGCGCAATCCCGCGCGGGTCTCCCTCGACGGCCAGGAGTTCGAGGTCGACCACGGCCATGTGGTCATCGCGGCCATCACCTCGTGCACCAACACGTCCAACCCGTCGGTGATGATCGGCGCGGCGCTGCTGGCCAAGAAGGCGGTCGAGCGCGGCCTCGAGCGCAAGCCGTGGGTGAAGACCACACTGGCGCCCGGGTCGAAGGTGGTCATGGACTACTACGAGCGTGCCGGGCTGACGCCGTACCTCGACAAGCTCGGCTTCAACCTGGTCGGCTACGGGTGCACCACGTGCATCGGCAACTCCGGTCCGCTGCAGGAGCCGATCAGCAAGGCCGTCAACGACAACGACCTCGCGGTGGTGTCCGTGCTGTCGGGCAACCGAAACTTCGAGGGCCGCATCAACCCCGACGTGAAGATGAACTACCTCATGTCGCCGCCGCTCGTCGTGGCGTACGCCCTCGCGGGCTCGATGGACCTCGACATCACCAGCGAGCCCCTGGGCACTGACAGCAACGGCGAAGGGGTGTTCCTCAAGGACATCTGGCCGACCAGCCAGGAGATCCAGGAGGTCGTCGACTCAGCCGTCGCCTCGGAGATGTTCAGCCGTGACTACGCCGACGTCTTCAGTGGCGACCAGCGCTGGCAGAACCTGAACACCCCGACCGGAGACATCTTCGAGTGGGACCCCGAGTCCACGTACGTGCGAAAGCCGCCGTACTTCGAGGGCATGGCGGCTGATCCCGCTCCGGTCACCGACATCGAAGGCGCCCGCGTGCTCGCGAAGCTGGGCGACTCGGTGACCACCGACCACATCAGCCCCGCCGGGTCGATCAAGGCCGACTCACCCGCCGGCAGGTACCTCCAGGAGCACGGCGTCGACCGGCGCGACTTCAACTCCTACGGGTCGCGGCGCGGCAACCACGAGGTCATGATCCGCGGCACCTTTGCGAACATCCGGCTGCGCAACCAGCTGGCGCCCGGCACTGAGGGCGGCGTGACGCGGAACCTCACCCAGTCAGGTGAGGTCACCACTATCTACGACGCGGCGCAGAGCTACGCCGCCGCGGGTGTACCGCTGGTGATCCTTGCCGGCAAGGAGTACGGCTCCGGCTCCTCCCGAGACTGGGCCGCCAAGGGCACCGCGCTGCTGGGGGTCAGGGCCGTCATTGCCGAGTCCTACGAGCGCATCCACCGCTCCAACCTGATCGGGATGGGCGTCCTGCCGCTGCAGTTCCGCGCGGGCGAGAGCGCGGAGTCCCTGGGGCTGACCGGGGAGGAGGTGTTCGCCGTGACCGGCGTGACCGGGCTCAACGACGGCCAGACGCCCCGCGAGGTCACCGTCCGCGCGGACGAGAAGGAGTTCTCGGCTCGGCTGCGGATCGACACCCCCGGGGAGGCCGACTACTACCGGCACGGCGGCATCATGCCGTTCGTCCTGAGGTCGCTGCTCGCCGGCTGACCGGCGGGCGCGGCCGCCCAGGCGGCGGCGGTTTCAGCCGGACGGGAGCCGCGGATGTTGTCGCGCGGAGATTCGACCGGTTTCGACGGGTCCAGAGGTCGGGGTTGTTACGGGATCGTGACGTCCATGTGACGGCCAGCGGAGTACGTTGTGGCCCACAACATATTGCGGCGACGCACGCGCTGGTGCTCGCCCTCCCGACAGAAGGGCACCTCCTGCTATGCGCACACGACGGATTGCGGTCGCCGGGCTGGCTACCTTGTCGCTGCTCCTTACGGCTTGCGGCAGCGATGACGACACGAGCACCGGCACCGGGGGCGACGGGGGCGGTGGTGGGGACGCGGCCAAGGCCAAGATCGGGGTGATCCTGCCGGACTCGAAGTCCTCGGCTCGCTGGGAGACAGCGGACCGCAAGTTCCTGGAGGAGGCATTCAAGACCGCGGGCGTCGACTACGACATCCAGAACGCGCAGGGGGACAAGGCCCAGTTCCAGACCATCGCCGACCAGATGATCTCCGGTGGGGTCAACGTCCTGATGATCGTCAACCTTGACAGCGGCACCGGCAAGGCCGTGCTGGACAAGGCGAAGTCTCAGGGTGTCGCCACCATCGACTACGACCGCCTCACCCTCGGTGGCAGCGCGCAGTACTACGTGTCCTTCGACAACGTCGCCGTCGGCCGGCTGCAGGGCGAGGGTCTGGCCCAGTGCCTGGGCGACAAGGAGGCGAACATCGTCTTCCTCAACGGCAGCCCAACCGACAACAACGCGACGCTGTTCGCCGAGGGCGCCCACAGCGTGCTCGACGAGATGACCAACTACACCGCGGTCGCCGAGCAGGCCGTGCCGGACTGGGACAACCAGCAGGCCGCGACGATCTTCGAGCAGATGCTGACGGCGAACAAGAACATCGACGGTGTGCTCGCCGCGAACGACGGCCTCGGCAACGCTGCGATCTCGATCCTGAAGAAGAACAACCTCAACGGCGAGGTCCCGGTGACCGGTCAGGACGCCACGGTCGAGGGGCTGCAGAACATCCTCGCGGGCGACCAGTGCATGACGGTCTACAAGGCGGTCAAGCAGGAGGCCGACGCGGCAGCCGAGCTGGCCATCGCCCTGGCCAAGGGCGAGTCGCCCAAGGCGCCGGCCACCACCGAGGACACCGAGGGCGGGCGTGACGTGCCCAGCGTCCTGCTCGAGCCGCAGTCGATCTTCAAGGACAACGTCCAGGACGTCGTGACCGACGGGTTCGTGTCCAAGGACGACCTGTGCACCGGTGACTTCGCCGATCTGTGCACCGAGGCCGGCATCAGCTAGGCCCCAGTGAGCCCAGGCCCGTGGCATGCCCTCGACGGCGTGCCACGGGCCTGACACCCTGCAGGCCAGGGCTTGCGGTCGTACGAAGGCGAGGAGCGAGCATGACCGAGACAGCCACGGACGCGGTCCGGCCGCCGGAGGCAGCAGCACCACTGCTCGAGCTACGGGCGGTGAACAAGAGCTTCGGCGCGGTGCACGTCCTGCGCGACGTCCACCTCGCGGCGTACGCCGGGCAGGTGACCGCGCTGGTCGGCGACAACGGCGCCGGCAAGTCGACACTGATCAAGTGCATCGGCGGGATCCACCCGATCGACTCGGGCGAGTATCTCTTCGACGGCAAGCCGGTGACCGTCCACGGACCGCGTGACGCCTCGCATCTTGGGATCGAGATCGTCTACCAGGACCTGGCGCTGTGCGACAACCTCGACATCGTCCAGAACATGTTCCTCGGCCGTGAGCGCACGAACGGAATCGTGCTCGACGAGTCGTCGATGGAGCGGATGGCCGCGGACACCCTTGCCGGGCTAAAGGTGCGCACGGTGAAGTCGATCCGCCAGCACGTCGCCAGCCTCTCGGGCGGGCAGCGCCAGACCGTCGCCATCGCCAAGGCGGTGCTGTGGAACAGCCGGATCGTGATCCTGGACGAGCCCACCGCCGCCCTCGGTGTGGCGCAGACCCGGCAGGTGCTCGACCTCGTCCGACGGCTGGCCGACCAGGGCCTGGCCGTGGTGCTCATCTCGCACAACCTCAACGACGTGTTCGAGGTGGCCGACCGGATCAGTGCGCTCTACCTCGGACAGGTGGCTGCCGAGGTCGAGACGTCGGCCGTGACGCACGGGCAGGTGGTCGAGCTCATCACCACCGGCCGCAGTGACGGCGTCGCTGACGCGCGACCCACCGGAACCGAAGTAGGTACGGAGGTGGGCACGGCATGAGCACCCAGACCAAACCCGCCCCAGAAGCCGGGACGACGACCCCCGGCGCCGAGACCGGCGTCCGCGAGTTCGTCCAGGACTACGTCGACCGGGTCCGTGGCGGCGACGTCGGAGCGCTGCCCGCGATCCTCGGCGTGATCGTGCTCTGCATCGTCTTCACGTCGCTGAACTCCGTGTTCTTCAGCGCGGGCAACTTCGCCAACCTGTTGGTGCAGGGCGCGGCCATCACGGTCATCGCAATGGGGTTGGTCTTCGTCCTGCTACTGGGGGAGATCGACCTGTCGGCAGGCTTCGCCAGCGGTGTCTGCGCTGCCGTCCTCGCGACGCTGATGACCGAGCAGAACTACCCGTGGTATGTCTCCACGGCTGCCGCGGTCGCTACCGGCGTCGCCATCGGACTGCTGCTCGGCACCATCGTGGCGCGGGTCGGCATCCCATCCTTCGTCGTCACCCTGGCCGCGTTCCTGGCGTTCCAGGGCACGGTGCTCATCATCATCGGTGCCGGCGGGAACGTCCCGATCCGCAACAGCGTCATCCTGTCGCTGGCGAACAAGAACGTCGCGCCGACCTTGGGCTGGGTGCTGTGGGCGCTGGGCATCGCCGCCTTCGCCGGCCTGCTGCTGGTCAGCGCCGCCCGCCGCCGGTCGCGGGGGCTGGTCGCCCCGCCGCTCAGCGTCGTCGGGCTGCGCATCGGGGCCGTGCTGGTGCTTTCCGGCCTTGCGGTCTACGTCCTCAACCAGGAGCGCAGCCGCAACGCCGCGGTCGTGTCGCTGCGCGGGGTGCCGATCGTCGTGCCGGTCATCCTCGTCCTCCTGATCGTGCTGACGTTCGTGCTCGCCAGGACGGCGTACGGCCGGCACGTGTACGCGGTCGGCGGCAACGCCGAGGCGGCCCGCCGGGCCGGCATCAACGTCGCGCGCATCCGGACCTCGGTGTTCGTCGTAGGTTCGACGCTGGCCGCCATCGGCGGCATCATCGCCGCCTCGCGCGCGAACTCCGTCGACCCCAACGCGGGTGGTAGCAACACCCTGCTGTACGCGGTAGGAGCCGCCGTGATCGGCGGCACCAGCCTCTTCGGCGGCAAGGGCAAGGTCCGCGACGCAATCCTCGGCGGCGCCGTCATCGCCGTCATCGACAACGGCATGGGCCTGCTGGGCTACAGCGCCGGGGTCAAGTTCATCGTCACCGGGATAGTGCTGCTGCTCGCCGCCAGCGTGGACGCGATCTCGCGGCGGCGCGCCACAGCCACCGGGCGGGTGTAGGCCAGCCGATGGAGCCAGCCGCACGGGCCGGTCCGGGCGCTCGGTCCGAGGACGTGCGGCGCCGGAACCTGGCGACCCTGCTGCGTCACGTGCATGTCCACGGACCGACGTCGCGCAGTGCGCTCACGAATCTGCTGGCCCTCAACCGCAGCACGATCGGCGACCTCACCAGTCAGCTGGTCGCGGCAGGTCTGGTGCGGGAGGAGGTCGGGGAGCGCAGCGCCGCTGCGGCGGCCCGCAGCGGCGCCACAGTGGGCCGGCCGTCGTACGTCGTCGTGCCCGAGGTGCACGGCGTCCAGGCGCTGGCGATCGACATCGGCGTCACCCACCTGACCGTCGCCCGCGTCGGCCTCGGCGGGCAGGTGCTGTCG
>JACCUZ010000329.1 GCA_013698395.1 Sporichthyaceae bacterium | reverse complement strand
TACGAGTACAAGGCTGCGCTCAACGATTCATGGACCGAGAACTACGGCGCCAACGCGACCTTCGACGGCACCAACATCGCGTTCACCCTCGGCAGCACCACCACGGTCAAGTTCTACTACGACCACGACACCCACTGGATCACCAGCAACCGGAACGCCCGCATCGTGACCGCCGCTGGCAGCTTCCAGTCGGAGCTCGGTTGCCCCGGCGACTGGCAGCCCGACTGCCTCCGCTCCTGGCTCCAGGACCCGGACGGAGACGCCACCTCCACCTTCGTCACCACCGCCATCCCGGCCGGCGACTACGAGACCAAGGCGACCATCGGCGAGTCCTGGGACGAGAACTACGGCCAAGGCGGCGTGCCGGGTGGCCCGAACATCGCGTTCAACGTGCCAGCCGCCGGCTCGACGACAACGTTCACCTTCGTCTCATCGAGCAACACACTGACCGTCACGTCCGTGGCGCCGGAGCCAGGCGACGATCACCGCTCGCCCGGCACCATCGAGTGGGACGGTCTGCGCCACGACTCGCGCAACCTGCTCTACCGCACGCCGAGCGGCGCGGTCAGGGCCGGGACGCCGGTCCGGATCCGCCTCCGAGCCTTCCACGACGACGTGACCGGCGTGTCGCTGCGTGTCTACGACGCGAACCTGAACGCCCAGCGGTTCCAGGTGATGCGCCTCGAGGCCGAGGACATCGGCTGCTACGAGGCTTCCCTCGCGGCCGAACGCTGCGATCTGTGGGGCACGACGATCGACGAGGACGAGGCGACCTCGCTGTGGTACCGCTTCCTGATCACGGACGACGCTGACGCCGACTACTACGCCGATGATACGGCCGCCCTCGACGGTGGTCCCGGTGCGCCGACCGACGACGCGGTCGACCGGAGCTGGGCGCTGACGGTCTACGAGCCGGACTTCGCGCGGCCAGCTTGGGCCTCGAAGGCGATCGTCTACCAGATCTTCCCCGACCGGTTCCGCAACGGCGATCCGACCAACGACCCGACGACCGGGCAGGTCCGCTACGACGACCCGGTCGTGGCACGCGCATGGGGCACGATGCCCGAGGGCTACTGTCGAGGCTACGAGGGTCCCGAAGGCGACGCCTGTGCCGATGAGCCGCGCGGCCGCGACTACCAGGGCGGCGACCTGCAGGGGGTCATCGACCGGCTGGACTACCTGCAGTCGCTGGGAGTCAACACGCTCTACTTCAATCCCATCTTCGCCGCGAAGTCGAACCATCGCTACGACACGGCCGATTACTCCGCCATCGATCCCAACCTGGGCACGAACGCGCTCTTCCGCGAGCTCGCCGCGAAGGCGAAGGCGAAGGGCATGCGCATCGTCCTAGACGGGGTCTTCAACCACATGTCATCGGACAGCCCGCGCTTCGACCGCTACGGCCACTACCCGCAGATGGGGGCCTGCGAGTCGACCTCGTCGCCGTGGCGCGCGTGGTTCTTCTTCTTCACGCCCGCCCCGGGTGGCCCGACCCCGTGCGCCGGCCCCAGCGGGCCGAACACGATGTACTACTCGGGCTGGTTCAACTTCGACAGCATCCCGGTGCTGGACAAGGCGCTGCAGGCCGTGCAGCGCTACTTCCTCACGAACCCGCGGAGCGTCACGAAGTACTGGCTGCGGCAGGGTGCCGCGGGTTGGCGGATGGACGTCATGGGTGATGCCTCGTTCCCCGACGGGTACTGGGAGACGTTCCGCGATGTCGTCAAGGCCGAGGATCCGCAGGCGCTGATCATCAGCGAGACGTGGCAGAAGGACTCGACCCTGCTCGGCATGATCCGCGGCGATCGAGCCGACAGCACCATGAACTACCGGCTGCGCGACGCCGTCCTGGGCTTGCTGGCGCCCGAGCCGTTCGACTCGAAGGGCTTCCCGGACAGCGGCTCGGAGCTGACGGTCCGCCAGTTCGCCGCCCGGATGGCCTCGATCTACGAGGACTACGCGCCGGCGGCCGACCAGAGCCTGATGAACCTCCTCGACAGCCACGACACGGAGCGCATCCTCTGGACGCTCACGCCGGGCGACGAGAACCGGGCAGCCAAAGAGCTCGACACCGCCAACCTCGCCCAGGGCAAGCGCCGGCTGCGACTCGCCTCGCTCATCCAGTTCACCGTCCCGGGCATGCCCACCGTCTACTACGGCGATGAGGTCGGCGTCACCGGCGACGATGATCCCGACGACCGCCGTGCGTACCCGTGGGCGGACACGGGTGGCCAGCGGGACCTGAGCCTGCTCAAGCACTACCGAACGCTGGCCGCGCTCCGCACGGCCAACCCGGCGCTCACCAGCGGCAGGTTCGAGACTCTCCTCGCGGACAACCCGAACGGGACGGTCGCGTACGCGATGACCCGGACCGACCAGGCGGCCATCGTGGCCATCAACCGGTCCGCCACGACGCGGACGGTGGTCATCCCGGCCGGCATCGTCACGCCGGACGGCACCGTCTATCACCGCGCGTACGGTGTCTACAACCAGACCAGCGGCGGCGACGTGACCGTCAGTGGCGGCACGATGCAGGTCAGGCTCGGCCCCCTCAGTGGCCTCGTGCTGGTCACGGACGACGGCATCGACCTGCAGCCGCCACCGGCGCCGACCGGGCTCACGGTCAGCGACACCGGCGACCAGAGCGTCTCGCTCTCGTGGAACGCATCTGTGGGTGCCAGCGCCTACAAGATCTACCGGAGCCCGGTCGCGAGCGGCGGCTTCGTCCTCATCGGCAGCACCACCCTCACCACGTACGAGGACAACAGCCCCGATCTCGTCAACGGGATGGCCTACCACTACGCGGTCGAAGCCATCGACGGACGCGAGCTTCGCAGCACATTCTCCGACGAGGTGGTCGGCATCCCGCACCTGGAGATCGACTGGGCGAACCTCCAATGGCCGCCGAGCATCGCTCACACCATCAGCACGACGACACGCACGCCGGAGGTCTATGGGCAGGTCTACATCCCGGGCGCTACGAGCGACCCGGGCGCCACGCCGAGCCTCCGGGCACAGCTCGGCTGGGGTCCGGACGGCAGCGAACCGGCGGCGGCCGCTGGCTGGCGCTGGGTGGAGGCGACGTTTAACACGGACGCCGGCAACAACGACGAGTTCAAGGCCAGTCTGCTGCCCGACCAGATGGGCACCTTCGACTACGCGTACCGCTATACCACCACCAACGGCGTGGAGTGGCTGTACGCCGATCTGGACGGGACCGGCAACGGCTACCAGACCGATCAGGCCGGTTCGCTCGTGGTCAGCTCGAGCGGGGACACGACGGCGCCACCGGTGCCGGCGAATCTGGTCGTGGTCGCCGCGTCGCCGGACGGCGTGGAGCTCGACTGGGACGACGTCACCGACGCGACCCTCGAGGGTTACCAGGTCCGGCGGTCCGCCACGGCGGGCGGTCCGTACACCACGATCGCCACGGTCGATGCCAGCGAGTACACCGACACGGACGTCGTCGAGAACGGGACCTACTTCTACGTGGTCCGTGCGCTCGACACCTCGTTCAATCGCTCCGCGTATTCCAACGAGGTCGAGGCGACGGCCGAGCTCCGGCTCGTCTCGGTGACGTTCAACGTGACGGTTCCCGCCTCCACGGACGCGACCGGTCGAGGCGTGTACATCGCCGGGACGCTCCAGCGACTGGAGCCACCGCTCGCCGAGTGGAACCCCGGCGCGGTGGCTCTGAGCCGCGCCGACGCGACCCACTGGACGATCACCGTGACGGGACGCGAGAACACGCAGCTCTCCTACAAGTACACGCTCGGGGACTGGGAGCACGTCGAGAAGGACGCCAGCTGCGCCGAGATCGGCGACCGGATGCTGACACTCGCCTACGGCCCGGGCGGCACCCAGACCGTGAACGACACGGTCGAGAACTGGCGGAACATCGCGCCCTGCGGCAACTGACCGCTTGCCTTCCGGCAGCCTCAGACGCTCGCCGAAAGTCACAGAGTATTGACTATGGGTGGAGGTTGACTGGTCGCTACTGTGGGGAACGGCCGGAGCCGCTCAAGGGGGGCGCGCCCGACCGCATCTCGGAGCACCCGTGACCATCTCGTTCCCTTCCCGGCGGTTGCTCGTCCTTGTCACGACCATGGCCCTGTCGGCGGGCGCGCTGGGGATGCCCGGCGCCGCGGCGGCAGCCGGCCCACCGGGCTCCTGCCCGGCCATCCTTCCCGTCGGGGACCTCGTTCTCGACACCTTCGGACGCGGCTGGACCGTTGTGAGGGGCAACACCCCGGAGCCGTTCCGTGTCGAATACCTGGGCATCCTCGACGACGGTATCGGTGTGGACCGTGACCTGATCATCGTCGAGGTCAGCGACGTCCCGGGCAGCGACATCATCGAGAACGCCAACGGCATCTGGGCCGGCATCTCCGGCTCGCCGGTGTACAGCGATGGCAAGCTGGTCGGCGCCGTCTCCTACTCCCTGAACCTCGGCGAGGCGTTCCTGGCGGGCGTCACACCAGCCCAGGACATGGCCGACCTGCTCGACTATCCGGCGAGCACTGCTGCCGCGGCCGGCCCGGCCCGGATCGTCGTCCCGAGCGCGCTGCGGGCGAAGCTGGCTCAGCGCACGGGCGTCGCCGAAGGGCGAACGTCCTCGTTCGACCGGCTGCCGCTGCCGCTGGCGGTCTCGGGGCTCTCGAAGCGAAACCGCGGCCGGCTCCAGGCAGACATGGACAGTGCGGGCAGCCAGGTCATCGTGACTCCCGGCGCGAGGACGTCGGCGCCGCTGACGGGCGGCAC
>JACCUZ010000328.1 GCA_013698395.1 Sporichthyaceae bacterium | reverse complement strand
GTGCGGGTGCGGCCCCCGGTCAGACGTGACGCCTGGCTCAGCTCTTCCGCGCGCGGGTGGCCGCGGCTTTCTTCGCCGCGGTCTTGCGGGTTGCGGTCTTCCGGGCGCGGGTGGCCGCGGCCTTCTTCCCCGCCGCCTTGCGCGTCGCAGTCTTCTTCGTGGTGCTCGCCCCCGCACTGGACTTACGCGCGGTGGTCTTCTTCGCCGCGGTCTTACGTGCGGTCGTCTTCTTTGCCGCGCTCTTCTTTGCTGTGGCCTTCTTTGCTGTGGCCTTTTTCGCCGTCGACTTCTTGGCGGCTGTCTTCTTCGCCGGTGCCTTCTTCGCAGTCGACTTCTTGGTTGTCCGCGCTGATGTCGTCTTTCGCGGAGAACCGATAGCTGCGTAGGTCACTGTCGCAGTGGTCTCTTCTTGTGTGGCCGGCACACGCGCCTCCATCGCTTGTACGTCGTCCTGTTGGCGACGTGTTCAAAGAAAAGATCGCACTACGCGACGAGTCTCGCCAGTATTTCGCGCGAGCAGTTTTTTTTGCAACGACATGCCTCGCAACTCCGTGGTGCGGATGTGCGGGGCAGGGAGCCAATCGAAAGTTGTCAAAAGGCTTATGCCATAACGGTTTTTCGATCCTCAAGACTAGCGTCGAGGCGCTGGTCCGCTGATGCGGTCGAGCAGACGCGCTATGCGATCGCGCACCGACGGTGCTCTCGCATCTTCTCCTGCTGCGACGCTGACGAGGTGTGAAACGGTGTCGATGTCGAGTGTGACGTCGATGTCGGTCAGTGCTGATGGGGGGACGACCAGTCTGCGATGAGCATCAGGCGGAACCAGCAACCGGTTGTGCACCAGCGAGCCGAGCTCTTCGTCACCACTGTCGATCGACATGACAGTCGCACCGACTCGTCGCGCATCGGCCACGCGCTCGAGCAGGCCCTCCGGTGCCGCGTCGGGTGCGACGACGAAGACCGTCTCGCGCCGCGACGCGGACTCCAGCCGCGACATCGTCACTGCGAGGTGCGCGGGGGCATCAGCCGGTGGCGACCATCGGACCAGCGTGGGTGAGAGTTGGGGGAGATCTGCGAACCGGGCCTCGTCGTCGAGGTGGGCCGCTAGGTGCCAGGGCTCGTCCTGTGGCGTTCCCACCAGCAGCAGCCGCCCAGGTTCTGGGACACGCCGCAACGTCCGAGCGAAGTCCCGCGTGCGCTGCACCCAGTCCGACTGGGCCAGCGCCTCGCGCAACAGGAGAACCCGTTCACTGTCCACGCGGCCATGCTGCCCGCGAGACGATGCGCTGGGAAAGCGGCGCGCCGGACGTCAGTGGTAGGCGTGCTCCTCGCCGGGGAAGGTGCGGGCCGCCACGTCGTCGCGGAACGACTGGGCCGCCTCGGTCAGCGCGCCGCGCAAGTCCACGTACTGCTTGACGAAACGTGGCAGCGGCCCGCGACGCAGCCCGGCCATGTCCTGCCAGACCAGGACCTGTCCATCGCAGTCGACGCCTGCCCCGATGCCGATGGTCGGGACGGCCAGCTCAGCCGTCACCCGCTTGGCCACGTCGGCGGGCACCATCTCGAGGACGACCGCGAACGCACCGGCATGCTCGAGCGCCAACGCGGCACGCACCAGGTCGTCGCCTGCCTCTCCACGGCCCTGCACGCGGTAGCCACCGAGCCCGTGCTCGCTCTGCGGTGTGAAGCCGATGTGTGCCATGACGGGTACGCCGGCCTCCACGACCGCGGCGACCTGGGGGACCACCGGCAAGCCGCCCTCGAGCTTGACCGCGTGCGCCCCGCCCTCCTTCATGAACCGCACGGACGTCGCGAGCGCCTGCGCCGGGGAGGACTGGTAGGACCCGAACGGCAGGTCGGCGACGACGAGCGCGCGACGCGCCGCCCTGCTCACGGCTCGCACCAGCGGCAGCAGCTCGTCAACAGTCACGGGCAGGGTGGTCTCGTAGCCCAGCACGTTGTTGGCAGCGGAGTCCCCGATGAGCAGCACGGGGATACCGGCGTCATCGAAGATCTCCGCGGTGAGCTGGTCGTACGACGTCAGCATGGCGAATCGCTCGCCACGGTCCTTCATCGCACGCAGGTGATGGATCCGGACCCGTTTGACGGGTGCGGCCGGGCCGGTCGGCCCGCTTCCGTACGGCGCGGTGCTCTCGGTCACGGTGACCTCCTCGTGTCTCGAGGCTCCCTGCTGGAGTCCCCGGACTCGATTCATCGTGCCACGTCAGTGACCAGCCGGCTCCCGCCACCGGTTGGTGATCGGAAGCCGCCGGTCGCGGCCGAACGCCTTGAACGAGATCTTCGGCCCGGGTGGGTACTGGCGGCGCTTGTACTCAGCGGTGTCGGTGAGCCGAAGAACCTTCTCCACCAGCTCATGGTCGAACCCGGCAGCGACCAGGTCGAGCGAGCCGCGGTCCATCTCCACGTAGTCGTCCAGGACATCGTCCAGAAGGTGGTAGTCGGGCAGGGAGTCGCTGTCGCGCTGTCCTGGCCGCAGTTCCGCGGACGGCTCCTTGGTGATCGAGGACTCCGGCACCGGGGGGATCTCCCCGTGCTCCGCTGCGTCCTGGTTGCGCCATCGCGCGAGGTCCCAGACCATCGTCTTGGAGACGTCCTTCAAGGGTGCGAACCCACCCACGGCGTCGCCGTAGAGGGTGGAGTAGCCCACGGCGAGCTCGCTCTTGTTGCCCGTGGCCAGCACGAGGTGACCGTGCTGGTTCGACAGCCCCATTAGCGTCGTTCCGCGCACCCTGGCCTGCAGGTTCTCCTCGGCCAGCCCGGAGAGCGCAAGGGCGGACAGGAACGAGTCGACCATCGGCGCGATCGGCACCGAGGAGTAGACCAGGCCGGTGCGCTTGGCGAGCTCGGCGGCGTCGCTCCGGGAGTGCTCCGAGGAGTAGCCGCTGGGCATGGACACCCCGTGCACGTTGGCGGCACCCAGCGCGTCGCAGGCGACAACCGCGGTCAGCGCGGAGTCGATCCCGCCGGACAGCCCGAGCACGACGCTCGTGAAGCCGTTCTTGTGGACGTAGTCGCGAAGGCCCGTCACGAGCGCGGTGTAGACCTCCGCCTCGTCATCCAGCGGCGCCGCGATCGGGCAGACCTTGGTGTCGTACGCCGGCAACGGTTGCTCGGAGATCAGGACACGCTCGATCGTGGCCTCGTCCGGGGTCCCTTTCCGGGCCACGGGAAGGTCCAGATCGACGACGAGCAGGGACTCGAGGAACTGAGGGGCTCGTCCGAGCACCTGGCCTTCCGCGGAGACGACGAGCGAGTCTCCGTCGAAGACCAGCTCGTCCTGACCGCCGACCATATTCACGTAGGCGAGGGTGCATCCTGCAGCGGCCGCTCGGCGCCGAACCAGGTCCAGCCGCGCATCATCCTTGTTGCGTTCGTACGGCGAGCCGTTGATGACCAGGAGCAGACCGGCCGCGGCTTCGCGCGCGCCCGCGACCGGACCCCCTTCCCGCCAGATGTCCTCGCAGATGGCGACCGCGACATCGACGCCATGAATCCGGGCGACGGTCAGCGAGGAGCCGGGCACGAAGTAGCGGTACTCATCGAAGACCCCGTAGTTGGGGAGGTGGTGCTTGGCGTAGCGACCGACGACGTGGCCGCCGTGCAGCAGGCCCGCCGCATTCTGCGGGGCTCCGCGAGGCGTGCCCAGAACCGGCTCGGTTTCCGGGGCGCCGTCGAGGAAGCCGGCAACGACGAGCAGGTCACCGAGCCCCTCGGCCTCGAGGCGGGAGGCGACGTCGAGCAGCGTGGCGCGGGACGCCTCGACGAACGACCGACGAAGCGCGAGGTCCTCGATCGGGTAGCCGGTGAGGACCATCTCCGGCAGGGCAAGCACGTGAGCACCTGCCGCTGCGGCCGCGCGGGCGCTGGAGAGCACGATGTCGGCGTTGCCCGGCAGGTCACCGACGGTGGGGTTGACCTGGGCGAGAGCGAGACGCAGCTGGGCCACGGTCCGAGACTATTCGGCGCCCTGAGTAACACTGGTAACACGCTGGTAACACCGGGGCGGCAGCATTCGCGACATGGACAAGCAGCAGGAGTTCGTCCTCCGCACCCTGGAGGAGCGAGACATCCGGTTCGTGCGGTTGTGGTTCACCGATGTGCTCGGCTACCTCAAGTCCGTCGCGGTGGCGCCGGCGGAGCTCGAGGGTGCCTTCGACGAGGGCATCGGTTTCGACGGGTCCGCCATCGAGGGTTTCGCCCGCGTCTACGAGTCGGACATGCTCGCCAGGCCCGACCCGGGCACCTTCCAGATCATCCCCTGGCGCTCCGAGTCGCCCGGCACGGCACGCATGTTCTGCGACATCGTGATGCCGGACGGCTCACCGTCGTACGCAGACCCGCGCCAGGTCCTCAAACGGACGCTCGCCCGGGCAGCCGACATGGGGTTCGCCTTCTACACCCATCCCGAGATCGAGTTCTTCCTCTTTCGTGACCTGCCAACCGGTGGCGTAGCGCCGACACCGGTGGACCAGGGTGGCTACTTCGACCACATCGCCCACGGCGTCGGCTACGACTTCCGACGCGACGCCATCACCATGCTCGAGTCCATGGGCATCTCGGTCGAGTTCAGCCACCACGAGGGCGCGCCGGGCCAGCAGGAGATCGACCTTCGCTACGCCGACGCGCTCTCGACGGCGGACAACATCATGACGTTCCGGCACGTGATGAAGCAGGTCGCGCTCTCCCAGGACGTGCACGCATCGTTCATGCCGAAGCCGCTCACCGAGCACCCCGGCTCGGGGATGCACACGCACCTCTCGCTGTTCGAAGGAGAGCGAAACGCCTTCTTCGAGCCCGGCGCGCAGTTCCAGCTGTCCAAGGTGGCCAGGGCCTTCATCGCCGGCCTGCTCCGCCACGCGGCCGAGATCACCGCGGTCACCAACCAGTGGGTCAACTCCTACAAGCGGCTCTCCGGTGGGGGCGAGGCACCGGCCTACGTGTGCTGGGGGCACAACAACCGCTCGGCGCTCGTCCGAGTGCCGATGTACAAGCCCGCGAAGGGCCAGTCCACCCGGGTCGAGCTGCGGTCGCCGGACAGCGCGTGCAACCCCTACCTCGCCTTCGCCCTGATCCTGGCCGCCGGCATCAAGGGCATCGAAGGGGGCTACGAGCTGCCCGAGGGCGCCGAAGACGACGTGTGGTCGTTGACCGACGCCGAGCGACGAGCCTTGGGCATCGACCCCCTGCCGGCGAGTCTCAGCGACGCCATCCGCGCGATGGAGGGGAGCGAGCTGGTCGCCGAGACGTTGGGCGAGCATGTCTTCGACTTCTTCCTTCGCAACAAGCGGGCGGAGTGGGCCGAATACCGGCGGCAGGTCACGGCCTTCGAGCTGGACCGCTACCTCTCGGTGCTGTGAGGGCGGCTCGCGTCCTCGTCGTCCAGCACGAGCCGGGGACCGGGCCCGGATGGTGGGGGGAGTGGCTGGTCGAGGCCGGGCTGCTGCTCGACGTGTGTCACGCGTACGAGGAAAGCCTGCCGAGCATGGACCACCACGGCCTGCTTGTGCTCGGGGGGGCGATGGGGCCGAGCGAGGACGACGCCTGCCCGTGGTTGCCCGCGACCCGCGCCCTGCTCGCCGACGCCGTGTCGGCTGCGCTCCCGACCATGGGGATCTGCCTGGGGGCCGAGCTGCTCGCCGTCGCCTGTGGGGGCAGCGTGCGTCGTGGTGTCGCCGGTCCGGAGCTCGGGGTCCTCGGCATCGACCTCGATCCCGCCGCGCACACGGACCCGGTGCTCGGCGCTCTGCCGCCGCGGAGCCGGGTCCTGCAGTGGCACTGGGAGGAGATCGACGAGCTGCCGGCAGGGGCCGTGTGCCTGGCCTCGTCACCTGCCTACCCTCACCAGGCCTTCCGCCTCGGTGATGCGGCCTGGGGGGTGCAGGGACATCCGGAGGTGACCCCTGCGATCGCGGTCGGCTGGGGTCGTGAGGACAGCCCCCTGCTGCGCGCGGCGGGCCGTCGTCCGGAAGAGCTCGTGGCCGAGCTCGAGTCGGCCTCCGACGAGCTCGTGGACACCTGGCGACCCGTCGCCCACGCCTTCGCGGCCGTCGTGCGCGCGCGTGAACAGGCAGGTCGTCCGTCGGTAGCGTGACGGCTGTGACCGAACGCCGCGGGACCAGCGCGTACGGGCAGCTGGCTCGCCTCGGCTTCACCGATCCGACCCGCGCAGCAGCGAACTTCGCGACTCCGGCGCTGCAGCTGTTGGGAGCCGGGGAGCAGATCCGGACCGCACTGGGCCGGACTGCCGATCCGGATGCCGCCCTCGACGCCCTGGGTCGGCTGCTCAATGCGGCAGCGGACGACGAGGTGACGGGCTCGACGACGAGCCGGGCCCAGCTCGTGGCAGCACTGCAGGACGACGAACGGCTGCGCGACCGGCTGCTTTCCGTCCTTGGAGCCAGCCGGGCACTCGCCGACCACCTGGTGCGGCACCCGCAGCAGTGGCGTTCGCTGACCGACCCAGCGCGGGTGCGGCCGACCGCGGCCGCCCTGCGGGCCGAACTCCTGAC
>JACCUZ010000324.1 GCA_013698395.1 Sporichthyaceae bacterium | reverse complement strand
CGATCAACTTCGCCACCGCCCACGACGGCTTCACCCTCAACGACCTCGTCTCCTACAACCACAAGCGCAACGACGCCAACGGCGAGGGCAACAACGACGGCGAGAGCCACAACCGGTCGTGGAACTGCGGTGTCGAGGGCCCGACCGACGACCTCGAGGTCCTCGCGCTGCGGGAGCGGCAGAAACGCAACATCCTGACCACCCTGTTCCTCTCCCAGGGCGTGCCGATGCTGCTGCACGGCGACGAGCTGAGTCGCACACAGGAGGGCAACAACAACGTCTACTGCCAGGACAACCCGATCGCCTGGGTGGACTGGGCCGACGCGCGTGAGCACTGGTCGCTCACCGAGTTCGTGCAGACGCTGTCGCGACTGCGCCGGGATCACCCGGTGTTCCGGCGACGCCGGTTCTTCCAGGGGGAGGCCATCGCGCCCGCCCGCGACGCCGACACCGACCTGAGCGACATCGCCTGGTTCACCCCGGCGGGAAACCAGATGACCGCGGGCGACTGGCACGTGGGCTACGCCCGCGCGATCGCGGTGTTCCTCAACGGCACCGGGATCGCCGAGCCGAACATCCGCGGTGAGCGCGTCGTCGACGACTCGTTCCTCCTGCTGTTCAACGGCCACCACGAGGACATGGAGTTCACGCTGCCCCGCGAGACCTACGGCGAGCGCTGGGAGGTCACGCTCGACACGTCGACGCCGATGGTGGTCGACCGGCCGACGGTCAAGTCCGCGGAGACGCTCAGCCTGGAGTCGCGCTCGATCCTCCTGCTGCGGCGGATCGTCTGAGCCCCGTGCCAGCGATCCCAGTAGTGCCCACGGGCACCTACCGACTTCAGCTGCGCCCGGACTTCGGCTTCGACGACGCGGCGGCGGTGCTGGCGTACCTGCACGACCTCGGCGTCTCCCATGTCTACCTCTCCCCCGTCCTGCAGGCGGCGCCCGGCTCCACGCACGGGTACGACGTGGTCGACCACGCCCGGCTCAACCAGGAGCTCGGCGGGGAGGAGGCGTTCCACCGCCTGTCCGACCAGGCGCGCGGGCTCGGGATGGGCGTGGTCGTCGACGTCGTGCCCAACCACATGGCGGTGCCCACACCCGCGTCGCTGAACGCTGTGCTGTGGTCGGTGCTGCGCAACGGGCCCGCGTCGCCGTACGCCAGATGGTTCGACGTCGACTGGGCCGCGCAGGAGCGGGCCGTGCTGATGCCGGTGCTCGGCCGGCGGATCGGCGAGGTGGTCGCCGACGGCGAGATCGTGCTCGACACCAGCGGCGACCAGCCGCTGCTGCGCTACTTCGACCACGTGTTCCCCGTCCGGCCGGGCACCGAGCGGCTGCCGCTGCCCGAGCTGCTCGACCGCCAGTTCTACCGGCTCGCCCATTGGCGCGTCGGTGACGAGGAGCTGAACTACCGCCGGTTCTTCGACATCGACACCCTCGCCGCGATCCGGGTCGAGGACGAGGCGGTCTTCGCCGAGACCCACGCCGTACTGCTGGCCCTGATCGAGGAGGGCCGCATCCACGGGCTGCGGATCGACCACCCCGACGGGCTCGCGGACCCCCGCGGCTACATCATGCGGCTCTTCGGGGCGTCGGCGGCGTGGATCGTCGTCGAGAAGATCCTTGAGGGCGACGAGCAGCTGCCCACCGACTGGCCGTGTGCCGGCACGACGGGATACGACGCCCTGCTCAAGGTCGGTGGTGTTCTCGTCGACCCGGCCGCCGAAGCGCCGCTGACCAGCATCTATGCGGGGCTCACTGGAGAGCCGACCGACTTCGTCGCCGTGATCGACGAGGCGAAGCGCTTCGTCGTCGAGCACGGCCTGCACGCCGAGGTCGCGCGGCTCACCGAGCTGGCCGCCACGATCTGTCACGACCACCTGGAGCTGCGGGACCACACCCGGCGCGGCCTGCGGGAGGCGGTGGTCGAGCTGCTCGCGGCAGTGCCGGTCTACCGGGCGTACGTCGTGCCGGGCGAGCCCGTGCCGGACGAGTCCCGCCGGATCATCGACGCGGCGGTCGCCGCCGCCCGCGCCCGGCTGCCCGAGGACCGCCAGGGCACTCTCGAGCTCGTGGGGCAGCTCGCGCTGGGCGACCTCGGCCGCGGCGGGCACCGGGACGAGTTCGTGGTGCGGTTCCAGCAGACCTGCGGGCCGGTGATGGCCAAGGGCGTCGAGGACACCGCGTTCTACCGCTGGTGGCGCCTGAGCGCGCTGAACGAGGTTGGCGGTGACCCGGCGCACCTCGGCGTCACGCCGGCTGCCTTCCACGAC
>JACCUZ010000296.1 GCA_013698395.1 Sporichthyaceae bacterium | reverse complement strand
CGACAAGCGCCGGGTCGAGGTGGGTAGCCCGATCAAGACCCTGGGCGCCCACCAGGTCACGGTGCGCCTGCACCCCGAGGTCGCCGCAACCGTCTCCGTACAGGTCGTCCCGGAGGCCGGTCGGTAGGGTCGCGGCAATGACCTGGACCGCCCCTACCGTCGACCGCACGAAGCCGCCGACCACCGCCGACGAGCGGGTCGCCCTCGACACCGCACTGGACTACCAGCGCGACACGCTGCGCTGGAAGTGCGCTGGTCTCACCGCCGACCAGCTCAAGCAGCGGTCCGTATCCCCTTCGGGCCTGTCCCTGCTCGGGCTGGTGCGGCACATGGCACTGGTCGAGCGCTGGTGGTTCCAGGTCAACGCCGCAGGGCGGACGCTCGAGCTGCCCTACACGACTGACGACAACCCCGACGGTGAGTTCGACGACGTCGACACCGCCGACGCCGCGGCGGACCTGTCGGTTTTCGTGGCCGAGGTGGCCGGCGCCCGGGCCGCAGTGGCCGAGCTGCGCCTCGATCACACCTTTCCCAGCCACCGCGGCACCGCCATGGACCTGCGCTGGGTCTACGTGCACATGCTCGAGGAGTACGCCCGGCACAACGGCCATGCCGACCTGCTCCGGGAGGCCATCGACGGGACGACCGGCGACTGACCCGGCACCCTCGGGACACCTTCCCCGGTCACCATGATCGTGAGGCAGATTCGGGCCGCCACGGCCCGTTTCCCCCTCACGATCACGGAAATCTCGGCTCAGCGCCGGCGCGGGACCCCTCCCCCGGTCACCAGCCATGCGTCGCTCCGCCAGCGCAGCACGAGGGTCACCAGCCGGGCGAGCAGAAAGCCGTTGAACGCCCACCACAACCCCACCAGTCCGGTGTCGGTCACCAGCACCAGCCCGGCGAGCGGCAGGAAGACGACCAGCGTCACGACGCCGGCCCACGCCAGATAACGCCCGTCCCCGGCCCCGATCAGGATCCCGTCGAGGGCGAACACAACTCCGCACACCGGCTGGAACAGCGCCCCCACGAGCAGCACCGAGCCGAGCAGGGCCTGTACGTCGACGTCCGGGGTGAACAGCGGGACGTACGCCGCCCGCAGGACGACCACGATCACCCCGAGGACCACACCGGCCGCGATCCCCCACTCGAGCATCCGCCTCGTGGCCGCCCGGGCACCCGCGACGTCCCCCGCGCCCAGATAGCGTCCGACGATGGCCTGCCCGGCGATGGCGACCGCGTCCAGCGCCAAGGAGAGCAGCAGCCAGATCGTGAACGCGACCTGGTGGGCGGCGACCGAGACCGTACCGGCCGAGGCCGCGACATAGGTCGTGACCAGCAGCGCTGCCCGCAGCGTCGCGGTGCGCACGACCAAGGGCACGCCGGCGCTGCCTGCGGCCCGGATGCCCGGCAGGTCGGGCCGCAAGGGCGCGCCGTTGCGGCGCGCCCCACGTACGACGACAACGACGAATGCCGCGGCCATCCCGGTCTGGGTGAGGACGGTGCCCAGCGCCGACCCGGCGATGCCCATGCCCAGGCCGTAGACCAGCGCCAGGTTCAGCGCCACGTTGGCCACGGCACCCGCGGCGGCAACGGCCAGTGGCGTTCGGGTGTCCTGCAGCCCCCGCAGAACACCCGTGGCGGCGAGGACCACGAGCATCGCCGGCAGTCCGGACAGCGAGACGAGCAGGTAGGTCAGGGCGTACGCCGAGGTGCCCGCGTCGGCGTCGAACATCCCCACGAGCCCCTCGGCAGCCAGCCAGCCAGCCGTGGCGAGGAGCAGGCCGAGCCCGACCGCGAGCCACAGCCCGTCGATCCCTTGGGCGACCGCGGCGCGCAGGTCACCGGCACCTACGCGTCGGGCGACGGCTGCGGTCGTGCCGTAGGCGAGGAAGACGCACAGCGACACCGCGGTCGCGAGCACCGAGCCGGCGACGCCAAGCCCGGCCAGCTGCGGCGTCCCAAGATGACCGACGATCGCGGAGTCGGTGAGCAGGAACAGCGGCTCGGCGATCAGTGCGGCCAGCGCCGGCCCGGCGAGGCGGAGGATCTCCCGGTCATGCAGGTTGCCCAAGCGCACCGAACGCCGGGAACGCCGGGAACGCCGGGAGCGTCCGGATGATGGCAGCACTGTCCGCATCGTAGACACCGGCCGAAGTTTCTTGCCTCCACAGCCGGTGGACGGGGGACATGGCAGGCCACCCGGCGCGCCGGACCGCCGCCCGAACTGCGGTCAACAGGCCCGTCCCCAACCCGTGCACACGTGCCGCGCGCAACCGCTGCCGCCGGTCCACAGCCGGTCCACAGCCAACCGGTTCTTCCGACCCGCAGGAGTCGTGTCATGTCCACGGTGGCCGGTACAACTCACTCATGAGCATCGTGGAGCTGCCGAGCACCGGGTCGGTCAGCAACCTGATGCGCACGCCGCCGCAGGACCTCGCGGCCGAGCAGTCGGTCCTCGGCGGCATGCTGCTGTCCAAGGACGCGATCGCCGACGTGGTCGAGGTCGTCCGGGGCCACGACTTCTACCGCCCGGCCCACGAGCTGGTCTACGAGGCGATCCTCGACCTCTACGGCCGGGGCGAGCCGGCGGACGCCGTCACGGTCTCCGCCGAGCTACAGAAGCGAGGTGAGCTCGGGCGGGTCGGCGGTGCGCCCTACCTCCACACGCTGTTGCAGTCCGTGCCCACCGCAGCAAACGCCGGTTACTACGCGCGGATCGTGCGCGAGACGGCGATCCTGCGCCGCCTCATCGAAGCCGGCACCAAGATCGTCCAGTTGGGGTTCGCTGGTGACGGCGACGCCGACGACATCGTCGACGCAGCGCAGGCCGAGGTCTACGCGGTCACCGACCGCCGGACGTCCGAGGACTACCTCCCCCTCTCCGCGATCATGGAGAGTGCGCTCGACGAGATCGAGGCGATCGGGTCCCGCGGCGGGGAGATGGTCGGGGTCCCGACCGGTTTCACCGATCTCGACGAGCTGACCAACGGCCTCCACCCCGGGCAGATGATCGTCGTCGCGGCCCGGCCGGCCGTGGGCAAGGCGCTCGCTCTCGACACCCCGCTGCCGACCCCGACCGGCTGGACCACGATGGGTGAGGTCGCGACGGGTGACCAGCTCATGGGCGCCGACGGCCGACCGACGACGGTGGTGGCCGCCACAGAAGTGATGGCCGGGCGCCCCTGCTACGAGGTGGAGTTCTCCGACGGCACGGTGATCGTGGCCGACGCCGAGCACGGGTGGCTCACCGATGCCGGAGGAGTTGCCTCGGTCAGGACCACCCGCGAGATCGCCTCCACGCTGCGGGTCGGGACCGCACCCGACCGCCGGCTCAGCCACTCGGTGTCCAACGCGCTGCCGCTGCAGCTACCGGCAGGCACCCTCCCGGTCGGCCCCTATGCGCTGGGCGTGTGGCTGGGCCAGGCGGACAAGGCCGGCGCGCTCGTTCCCAGCGACGACCCCGAGATCGCCATGTATCTCGAGGCGGAGGGCCGGTGCGACCCGCACATCCCCGACCAGTACCTCCGGGCCGCCGAGCCTCAGCGCCGCGACCTGCTCGCCGGCCTGCTCGACGCGGAGGGCGCCGTCACGGCCGACGGTTCGGTGCAGCTGCGCCTCGCGTCCGAGCGGTTGGCCGAAGACGTCAGGGACCTCGTCGTCGGCCTGGGGTATACCTGCGGTCTACCGGCGCCGGACTTCCCGGGCGGACCGCAGCCCACCCACCACGTGCTGACCTTCGCCGCCGCCGACGACGTGTTCCGCCTCGAGCGCAAGCGGCTCCTGCACAAGGAGGGCCGATCTGGCCGGTCTGACCGGTTGAGCGCGACGGGCTCGCGCCACATCGTTGACTGTCGGGGCGTGCCGAGTGTCCCGGTGCGGTGCGTGCAGGTCGACAACGCTGATCACCTGTACCTCGCGGGCCTCACGATGGTCCCCACCCACAACTCGACCCTCGGGCTGGACGTCGCCCGGTCGGCGGCGATCAAGCACAACCTGACGACGTGCGTGTTCTCACTCGAGATGAGCCGCACCGAGATCACCATGCGGCTGCTCTCCGCCGAGGCACGGGTGCCGCTGCACCACATGCGCACCGGCAAGCTGACCGACGACGACTGGACCCGCCTTGCCCGCCGTATGGGCGAGGTGTCCAACGCGCCGCTGTTCATCGACGACTCGCCCAACATGTCGATGATGGAGATCCGAGCCAAGTGCCGACGCCTCAAGCAGCGCCACGACCTCAAGCTCGTCGTCATCGACTACCTGCAGCTCATGCAGAGCGGCAAGCGGGTGGAGAGCCGCCAGCAGGAGGTGTCGGAGTTCTCCCGTGCGCTCAAGCTGCTGGCCAAGGAGCTGGAGGTGCCGGTCATCGCGATCTCCCAGCTCAACCGTGGACCGGAGCAGCGCACCGACAAGAAACCGCTGATGTCCGACCTTCGGGAGAGCGGTTCCATCGAGCAGGACAGCGACATGGTGATCCTGCTGCACCGGGAGGAGCTCTACGAGCGGGAGTCTCCGCGAGCCGGTGAGGCCGACTTCATCGTGGCCAAGCACCGCAACGGCCCGACGACCACCATCACGGTCGCGTTCCAGGGCCACTACTCCCGGTTCGTCGACATGGCCCCGAGCTAGCCAGGGCGCCGGCTCCGTAGGGTGCACCGTATGAGCACCTCCCCCGAGCACCCCGGCCCCCGGCTGCGGCCCGCGCTCGAGGGTGTCCCCGCGTACAAGCCGGGCCGGGCCGCCGCCGACCGCGACGGCGAGCGGACGTACAAGCTGTCCTCCAACGAGAACCCCTACCCGCCGCTGCCGTCGGTCCTGGCCAAGGTCCGCGACGCAGCGGAGACCTTCAACCGCTACCCGGACATGTTCGCCACGGGGCTCACCGCAGCGATCGCCGAGCGCTTCGATGTGCCGGTCACTTCTGTCGCGACCGGGACCGGGTCGGTCGGTGTCCTGCAGCAGGTGGTGCAGTCCTGCGCCGCCGAGGGTGACGAGGTCGTCTACGCGTGGCGGTCGTTCGAGGCCTACCCGGTCGTCGTCGGCATCTCCGGGGCGACATCGGTCCGCGTGCCACTGACCGCGGACGAGCGCCACGACCTCGACGCGATGGCTGAAGCGGTCACCGAGCGCACCCGGCTGGTGCTCGTGTGCTCGCCGAACAACCCCACAGGCACGGCGGTACGCCGGGCGGAGCTGGTCCGGTTCCTGAACCGGGTCCCTCCCCACGTGCTCGTCGTGATCGACGAGGCCTACCGGGAGTTCGTCCGGGACCCGGACGTGCCCGACGCCCTCGAGGTCTACCGGGACCGGCCCAACGTCGCCGTACTGCGCACGTTCTCCAAGGCCTACGGCCTGGCCGGCCTGCGGGTCGGCTTCGCAGTCGCGCACGAGCCAGTCGCCGAGGCGCTGCGCAAGACCGCCGTGCCGTTCGGGGTCAGCGGCCTGGCGCAGGTGGCCGCGACGACGTCGTTGGAGGCGGAGGCCGAGCTGTTGCACCGTGTCGAGGCGCTGGTCACCGAGCGCTCCCGGGTGCAAGCCGCCTTGCGTGAGCAGGGCTGGACCGCTGTCCCGGCGTCTCAGGCGAACTTCGTGTGGCTGCGGCTGGGTGAGCGCACCGAGGAGTTCGCGGCAGCGTGCGAGCAGGCCGGCGTGATGGTCCGGCCCTTCGCCGGTGAGGGGGCCCGCATCACGATCGGGGAGCGCATCGCCGACGACGTGTTCCTCGACGTCGCCAAGAGGTTCGTCGCGTCGTAGCCGCTGCTGCCCCGGGTGCGGCGGCGTACGTCTCTGGTGAGAAAGTCGACAGGTGCGTCTCGACCACCTCTCGTACGCCGCCGGACCCGACGGGCTCGCAGCCACCGCTCAGCGGCTGGGAGGCGTGTTGGGCGCCGGTTTCCGGGACGGTGGCATGCATCCGCGGTTCGGCACCCGCAACTTCGTGCTGCCGCTGGCGGGCGGCACCTACCTGGAGGTGGTCGCCGCGCTGGACCACCCCGCCGCCGACCGGGCACCGTTCCGCCAGGCCGTCCGGGCGCGCACCGAGAACGGCGGCGGGTGGCTCGCCTGGGTGGTGGCCGTCGACGACATCGAGCCCTTCGAGCGACGACTCGACCGGCCGTCGGTCGCGGGGCACCGGCGGCGGCCCGACGGCGTCGACCTGACCTGGCGTCAGATCGGCCTGCTCGACCTGCTCGACGACCCCGCCCTGCCGTTCTTCGTCCAGTGGCAGGTCGACCCTGCCCTGCACCCGGCGGCCGACGCAGCGAACGGCGGGGCTGCCCGCGCCCCAGGCATCGAGCGGGTGGAGATCTGCGGCGACCGGGACAAGGTGCTGGACTGGCTCGGTCAGCCCGTCGGAGGCATCGACTTCCCGGTCGACTGGGTGGAGGGCGAAGACCCGGGGCTGACCGCGGTCCACTTCTCCACGGCTCGGGGCAGCGTCCGGATCGACTAGGGCGGACCACCGTGGCGCCCACCGGCTCCGGTGAGCGGAAGCTCGGCCACGGGCTCGAGGCGGGCAACGGGCGCGGCGCTGGTGGTGGCCCGCTCGAGGAGCAGCCGCGCAGACCGACCCTCCAGGGTGAGAGTCGCGATCTCGTTGCCGTAGTACGGGCCCGCTTCCCTCGACCAGGTGAGCGGCTGGGGCGGGACCCGGGCCACCCGGTCGAGCAGGAACCGCGTGACCTGCTCGGCCGCCCGGCTCCAGGCGACCCGGAAGGCGACCTTCATCGCGGCCGGCACCACGTTGTGCACCGGAGAGCAGGTCAGCTGCCAGACAGCGGAGCGCACCGATGGGTCGTACTCCGCGCGCGCCGCGTACGCGTGGTGGACGTCCCCGGACAGCACGCACACCGTCGCCGGTGGGTTGCCACCGGACCCTTCGTGCTCACCGCGGCCGACGCAGGCGAACAGCTCGGCCAGCCGGTCGAAGGACGTGCGGAACGCGGCCCAGTGCTCGAGGTCGGCGGCGCGGCGCAGCTTCTCGGCCCAGCGCGCCGACCTGGGCCCGCGGGCCCCCGCGGCGACCGACTCGTTCCACGACTCGATGTCGTGCAGAGCGCGCGCGAGCAACCACGGCAGGGAGGTCCCGACGAGCAGGTGGTCGTAGTCGCCCGCGACCTGCTCCTCGATCCAGCGGAACTCCGCCTCCGACACCATCGACCGGTCCTCGTTCTCGAGCATCCGCCCGCACCGGGAGTCGATGACCAGCAGGCGCACGTCGCCCAGGTCGCGCCGGTAGGACCACTGCGCGCCCTTCTGCCCGTCGGCCTCAAGGTCGGCGGCGGCCGCGAACTCGCGCAGCATGGGCAGGCAGTCGCCGCCATCGGTGCGCACCCGCTGGTACAGCTCGTCGCCGGCCAGCGCCTGCGGAGCCAGGTTGCCCAGGTGCTGGTAGACCCAGTACGACGCCAGGCCGCCGATCACCCGCTCCTCCCACCACGAGGTCGCCTGCATCTCGCGCCGCCAGGCCGCTGAGGTGTTCCAGTCGTCGGCGATGTCGTGGTCGTCGAAGATCATCGACGACGGCACGGTCGAGAGCAGCCACCGCACGTCCGGGTCGGTCCACGACTCCTCGTAGAGCCACGTGTACTCCTCGAAGTCGCGCACCTGCTCCCCCGGCGGCTCGCGTACGTCACGGCGGGCCCGGATCCGCTGCCGCGTGCGCTCCGAGGTCTCGTCTGCGTAGACCTGATCCCCCAGCAGCAGGAGCGCGTCCGGCCACTGCTCGACCGGCCGGAGCGCCATCCGTTTCGCGTAGGTGTCCAGCGCGTCGGCATCGAAGCCGTCGTCGTCAGCGACGGCGTCCGGCCGCGCGTACCGACAGGAGCCGAACACGATCCGCAGCGCCCGCCCGGTCTCCAGGGTGCGGATGAGCGGCGCGGGCCGCCGACTCCCCGGCTCGGGCCAGACGACGTGGCCGTCGAGCTTCACGTCGTACGTCGTCGAGCTCCCGCTCTCCAGGCCCCCGACGCACACCAGCGCGTAGTGATGACCGCCCACCTGCCAGGTGTGCTCCCGGTGGCCGAGCACCTCGACGGTGCACGGCCCGTCTGTCTCGACCCAGACGGTGGCGTCAGCGTGTCCCACGTGCCGGAGCAGCGGACCGAGCACCAGGCGTGTCATCTGGGCAGGTCTACCACCTCTGGGGCGACCGGCTCAGGCTGCCGGCCCGACTGCCGGCCCGGCCGCTCGGTGCTGATGACCAGCCCCACGCCCAGCACCACCACGGCGCCACCCAATAGCACCACGAACGTCACCGGCTCGGCCAGGACGAACGCGCCCAGCAAGACGGCGACGACCGGGTTGACGTAGGCGTAGGTGGCGACCAGTGAGATCGGCGCGTGCTGGAGCAGCCAGACGAACGCCGAGAAGGCGAGGAGCGAACCGATGACGACGAGGTAGCCCAGCCACGCCCAGGCCGCCCCGGCCACGTCGGTCAGCGCGAAGCCGTCGAGCTCCCCCGCGGCGACACCGGCCAGTCCGAGACCCAGACCGCCGAGCATCATCTCCCAGGCCGTCGTCACGAAGGCGTCCTGCGGCATGGTCACCCGGGAGGCGAGGAACGCGCCGAGAGCCCAGAACCAGGCCGCGGCGACCAGCGTCACCAGGCCCCACGTCTCGATGTCCTGGCCGAGGCCGGCCCCCGGCCGGACGAGCACGGCGATGCCGAGGAACCCGACCATCGTGCCGACCAGGCTCAGCAACCTCGGTCGGTCGCCGGCGGCGGTGCGCAGGCAGACCAGCCACAGCGGGGTCGCCGCGATCAGCAGTGCCGTGATGCCCGAGGGCACCGTCTGCTCGGCGACCGCGACGCCGCCGTTGCCGCCGAGCAGCAGCAGCAGGCCCACGATCGCGGCACCGCGCAGCTCGTGCCACCGCACCCGCAACGCACCTCGGCCGCGACGCACCAGCAGGAACGCGCCGAGCAGCGCGCCCGCAAGCAGGAAGCGTGCGCCCATCGACAGCAGCGGCGGCGCGGTCTCCACGAC
>JACCUZ010000287.1 GCA_013698395.1 Sporichthyaceae bacterium | reverse complement strand
GCTCGGCGGCACGTGCACCGTCATCTCGCCCACCCGCACGGCGAACGGCCGCCCGGCCTCGCGCTCCAGCTCACGCCCGAGCACCGTCACGGCCTCACCCCGGGACAGCCCACCGATCGCCACGCCGAGCACGGTCGTGCCGCGCGCTATGCCAGGGCCGGCGACGACGTACGCGGCCAGGTACACCCCGCCGAGAGCGACCGCGATCGACCCGACGGTCAGGAGCACTCGTCGTCTCATCGACGGCCCAGCGGCCGCGCGGCGGTCGTCATCCCTCAGGCGAGCCGGCCGTAGCGACCGCGGTGGTAGACCAGCGGCTGTCCATCGCGGTCACCTTCTAACGCCGAGAGCACGGCGCCGACCACGATCGCGTGGTCGCCGCCGTCATAGATGGCATCGGTGCGGCACTCGAGCCACGCCACCGCACCGTCAAGCAGTGCCGCGCCGGTGGCCCCGCGGTGGTAGGGGTGCCGATCCATCTGACCGATCAGCGGTCGCCCCTTCATGGCGAACCACTCCGCTGATCGGCGGTGGTCCACGGACAGGATGGAGACCCCCCAGCTGCCCGACTCGATGACCGCGTCGTGGAACCGTGCCTCCTTGTCGACGCAGACGAGCACGAGCAACGGTTCGAGGGACAGCGAGGTGAACGCGCTCGCCGTCATGGCGTGGTCGGTCCGACCGACAAGGGTGGTCACCACAGTGACCCCGGAAACGAAGTGCCCGACGACGCGGCGGTAGGCGGCGACGTCGACGGCGTGCTCTGGCGGGTCGACCGCGGCGGTGACGGACATGGCCTCCGAGGCTACCCGCGGCGGTCGGCGTACGGCACCGTGAAGGACACGCCGGCGACAAGGGCGCCGCCGAGCAGCCACGCATAGCCCAGGCCGCTGCCCGTGACCACCAGGTCGCTCTCCGGGCGAGGCGTCGAGAGCAGCAGTACCGGCAGCAGCCAGCCGAGAGCAGCCGCAGCCACCCCCGTCCGGGCCCGCGCGAGCGCTCCTGCCTCGATGAAGACCGCCAGGCTTAGGCCGAGCCCGCACATCAGGCCCAGCGGCAGCACCGCCGGACCGGCCGCGTGCACGAACGACCCCAGCAGACCTGCTCCGGCGCCGGCGAGGGCCGCCAGGCCGTGCCCGAGCACTCGCCACGCCGATGACACTCGCCGAGGTTAGCCCGGTCGACGCCGCCCCCTGGGTCAGGCCGGTGGGTCGATCCGGGCCCGGCGACCTCGGCGGAGGTCGATGGTCGGGCCGCCCGAGAGTCGTGCTTCGGACCCGCTGGCTGCCGCCTCGAGCACGTCGGTGATCTCACGGCCGATGAGCTCGTGGCGCTCGAGCAGTGCGTCCCGCAGGGCGGCGACGAGGTGCTGGTTGCTCTCGAGCAGTCCGCGTACGACGACCTTCTGTCGCTGCAGCAGATCCTCCACCCGGGCCCGACCGTCCGGGTCGGCCAGGACCCGGCCGACGATGTTCGTGTCGGAGAACGCGCTGTTCTGGATCGCCGCGTAGGACACGAGGGTGTCGCCCATCCCGCAGGAGCCGGTCATCTCCGCCGCGACGTTGGTCGCGTAGAGCAGGTCACCGCCGGGACCGGTGGACACGTCACCGAAGAACAGCTCCTCCGACACCTGCCCCCCCATGGCGATCTGGATGAGCCCGGTCATCTCCGTGCGGGACCGGGTATAGACCTCCTCCCGGTCACCGTGGGCCAGCATGCCCAGGGCCTGCCGCCGCTTGATGATCGTGAGCACCTCCAGCCGCCGCTGGGGGGCGACCAACCAGGCGACGGTGGCGTGGCCGGCCTCGTGGGTGGCGATGAGCCGCTTCTCGTAGTCGGTGTAGGCGACCGGCTGCCCCAGCCCGACCTCCTCGACCAGCCGCGCCTTGTCGACGTCAGCCCAGGACATGGCTCGCTCACCGCGTCGGACGGCGTTGACCAGCGCCTCGTCGAGCAGGTGCTCGATCATGACCGGGGTGTAGCCCTGGGTGACGCCGGCGAGCGCGTCCCGGCGGTCTTCGTCGTCGAGCTCCGGGGCGTGCGCCTTCAGGGCGAGGTAGTGGTCGATGAGGCTGCGGCGCCCACCTTTCGTGGGCAGCTCGAACGTGAGCCGCCGGTCGAACCGCCCGGGCCGCAGCAGCGCGGGGTCGAGGTTGTCGGCCCGGTTCGTCGCGGCGATGAGGAGCACGTTGGTCGACGGTGGGTGCGGACGCTTGAGCTGGCGGTGGAGCGGCAGGTAAAGGTTGAGCCGGTCGACGGCCTTGGTCTGCAGCTTCTGCCAGCCTGTCGGGTCGTCGAAGGACTGCAGCTGCACCAACAGCTCGTTGACGACCCCTCCGACGCCCTCGGACATGACCGACCGGTTGACCACCGCGCCGGCGGGAGCGGCGTAGCCGCTGGGCAACCCGGTCAGCCCCCCGCAGCCCGGATGTCCCGACATCGCAGCAACGTCGGGCATCGGCGTGGAGCTGAGGCCGCCGCGCGCCATAGCGATCGCGTCGATCTCCTCGATGAACCCGATGGCGCCGCCCTCCTGACGCGCGGCCTTGCGCAGCGCCTTGAAGTACGACCTGATCTTCTTCGCCGTCGCCCCGTAGAACATCGACTGGAAGGACGTCGCGCTCACGAACAGGAACGGCACGCCGGCCTCACGCGCCATGGCCTTGGCGAGGAACGTCTTGCCGGTGCCCGGCGCCCCCTCGAACAGCAGGCCGCGTCGCGGTGTGCCGCCCATCTCGCTCGCGAAGGTCTTGTGCGCGAGGAACAAGTTGAGCGAGCGGACCACGTCCTCCTTGACCGTGTCGATGCCCTTGACGTCCTGCAGCCGGGTCTCGATCTGCTCGGGGCGGTAGATCACGTGCGGGGACCGACCGGTGAAGACGAACTGACCTAGCAGGACCACCGCGAGCAGGACGAAGAACAGGCTGGGAACCAGGATCAGCGGGTCGATGCTCGGAAGGTCGAACAGGTTGAGCGGGTTGCCGGTGAGGATGCGAAACCAGAGGTACGCCGCAGGCAGCCCGATGACCACGACCAGCGTGAGCAGGCGTTTGCGCCGGAGCAGCTCGCGCGAGCGCCCGACGTCGGCCGACCCATGACGCATCACGTGCGACCCCGTGCCGAAGACCCCCGCCTCGACCGTCTCCACCGACTGCTGCTCGCTCATGCGCCGAGTCTCAGGCGGTGGCGACGTGTCGGTAGTAGCCTGGCGATCCGTTCACCCGTCTGCGAGACCGTCCTCACCCGCGCGGCAGACTCTCGACACGAGGACGACTCAGCCGGTCACGCTGCGTGGCGGGCGCTAGTCCAGACCGCTGAACAGGTCCGTCTCGTGACCCTGGGCGTCGCGCTCCTCTGCGGGGCCCGCCTGACCGTGGACGAGCTGGTAGGCCTCGCGGCTCCAGACCTCGTTGCCCAGGTTGTTCGACAGCGCGAAGAACGGCCCGTCGACGGTGATCTGCGTCGCGTGGGCCCGCATTGCGGCGAGCTTGGCCTCGACGTGCTCCGGCGCGTCGACGACGGTGGTGACCAGCTCGTCCGGTGTGCCGAACGGCAGCTCGCCCTCAGGGTCGAGCCCCTCGAACGTCGTGGTGTCGCCGCTCGCGCGCAGCGCCCGCATGCTCTGTCGCCACCACGAGATCGGGACCGCCGACCAGTACACCTTGGCGACCTGCCACGGTTCGCCGCGCCCCCGACTTGGATCCGCGGCGAGCTCGACGGCTCGCATGGTGACGCGGTGGGCCTGGATGTGGTCGGGGTGGCCGTAGCCGCCGTTCTCGTCGTAGGTCACCACGACCTGTGGGCGCATCTCCCGGATGACCTCTACGAGCAGCCCGGCCGCCTCGTCGAGGTCGGCCTGCCAGAAGCAGTCCGGGCGGTCGTTGCTCGGCAGGCCCATCATCCCGGAGTCGCGGAACCGACCCGGGCCGCCGAGGAACCGGTGGTCGCGCACGCCGAGCGCCTCCATCGCGGTTGCCAGCTCGTGCACCCGCTGGTGGCCCAGCTGGTCCTCCTGGTCGGCCGCGAGATGGGCCAGCTCGGGGACCAGCACCTCGCCCTCCTCACCCAGGGTGCAGGTGACGAGCGTGACGTGGGCGCCCTGCCCGACGTACCGCGCCATGGTCACACCGTTCCCGATGGTCTCGTCGTCGGGATGGGCGTGCACGAGCAGGAGCCGCCGCCCAGAGTCCAGCGCCTCCATGGAGGACTCCGCGCCTGGCTGAGCCTGCTCGAGAACCGACTCGGCCTCGCGTAGGACGGCCTCCTCCGGCGACGTGGGACGGGCCTCCGGCTCCTCGGCCAGCGGTCCCTCGGGGGTGATGGTCATACGGGCGACCCTACCGACGTGCGTCCGTTGGGACCGCACGTCGGGAAGGGCACGCTGCCGGTACGTTCGGCTCCCGTGACCCATACCGCCGGCACAGAGTCGTTCCCGCGGGCCAACGCCCGTACCCAGGGGTTCACCCGCGGCGCGCCCCGCAGCTTCCAACTCGACCCGTCCGGTGACCGCCTGCTCTTTCTGCGGTCACGGGGGGGCACCGACCCGGTGAACTGCCTGTGGTCGCTTGACACGGGGAACGGGGCAGAAGCCCTGGTGGCGGACCCGGGCGAGCTGCTGGGCGAAGGGCCCGAGGAGCTCTCCGCCGTGGAGCGCGCTCGTCGGGAGCGCTCGCGCGAGGCATCGGCCGGCATCGTGGCGTTCGCCACCGACCGCGACGGAACGGTCGCCGCGTTCGGCCTCTCTGGTCGGCTGTGGCTGGCCGACCTCGCTGCCGGGGCGGTCCGGGAGCTGCCGGCAGCCGGCGCAGTGATCGACCCGAGACCGGATCCCACCGGACGCTGGGTGGGCTACGCGGCGGACGGTGGCCTGCACCTGTCCGCGACCGACGGATCCGCCACCCGGCCGGTCGCCGAGAGCGACGGCGACGACGTGACGTGGGGCGTCGCGGAGTTCGTGGCCGCCGAGGAGATGGGGCGTTTCCGGGGGTTCTGGTGGGCGCCCGACGGCTCAGCGCTGCTCGCAGCGCGCGTGGACGAGTCACCGGTCCAGCGCTGGCACATCGCCGACCCAGCGAACCCCGCAGCCCCGCCCACCGAGATCGCCTATCCGGTTGCCGGCTCGGCGGACGCCGAGGTGACCCTGCACGTGCTGGGGCTGGACGGTTCGCGGATCGGCGTCACCTGGGACCGGTCGGCGTTTCCCTACGTGGTCTCCGCTTCCTGGACCGGACCGGCCCCCCTCCTTTCGGTGATGAGCCGCGACCAGCGCCGGTCCCAGACCCTCGAGGTCGACCCGGCCCAAGGCACCACATCGGTGCGCTCCGAGGCCATCGACGAGGTGTGGCTCGACGTTGTCGAGGGCATCCCGGCCCTGCTTCCGGACGGCCGGCTGGTGACCACCGTCGACCGTGACGGTGCCCGGCGCCTGGCCATCGACGGCACCGTGGTGACGCCGCCAGACCTGCAGGTCACGCGGGTGGTCTCCGTCGACGAGGCCGGGGTGGTCGTGGTCGGCACCGACGACCCGACGGAGTCCCACCTCTGGCTGGTGACCGGTGGCGGGTCGGTCGACCGGCTCACGGAGCCGGGTGCCTTCCACACCGGGCTGTTGTCCGGTGGCACGCTCCTGCTCGCCACCCGACGGCTCTCCCAGGCGGGCACGGCCGTCACGGTTCGCCGCAAGGACGGACCGGAGCACCTCGTGCCGACGTACGCGGAGAAGCCCCCGATCAGCGCCGACGTGCGGCTCCTGAGCGTGGGTGAGCATGACCTTCGGGTGGGGGTCCTCTTCCCCCGCGACCACGTGGCCGGGACAGCGCTGCCGGTGCTGATGGACCCCTACGGCGGACCGCACCACCAGGAGGTGGTCAAGGTCCACGACATGTGGCTCGAGCCCCAGTGGTGGGCCGACCAGGGGTTCGCCGTGGTTGTGGCCGACGGCCGCGGGACCGGGTCGCGTGGCCCGGAGTGGGACCGGGCAGTGCGCGACGAGCTCGCCTCGGTGACCCTGGCCGACCAGGTGGAGGCGTTGGAAGGTGTGGCAGACCGGGTGGCCGACCTCGACCTCTCCCGGGTGGCGATCCGGGGCTGGTCCTTCGGCGGTTACCTGGCCGCGCTCGCCGTGCTGCGACGCCCCGACGTCTTCCATGCGGCGATCGCCGGGGCACCGGTGACCGACCTGCGGCTGTACGACACCTTCTACACCGAGCGCTACCTCGGGCACCCCGACGAGGCGGCCGAGATCTATGAACGCAACTCGCTGATCGCCGACGCGCCGAGGCTGTCCCGGCCGCTCCTGCTCATCCATGGGCTGGCCGACGACAACGTGGTGGTGGCGCACACGCTGCGGTTCTCAGCGGCGCTGCTGGCGGCCGGGAAGCCCCACGACGTCCTCCCGCTCTCCGGCGTCACCCACATGACGCCCCAGGAGGTCG
>JACCUZ010000271.1 GCA_013698395.1 Sporichthyaceae bacterium | reverse complement strand
CGTCTCTACGGGTCGGGTGGCCGGCCCGACGGTGGTGGCCGCCGGAGCCGCCGGCGCGTCGGTCGGGGCGGCGGCTGAACCGTTGCCCTGGCGCTCCTTGATGGCTTCGATGAGCTGGCCCTTGCGCATCCGCGCGGTGCCGCTGATCCCAAGCTGGGCGGCCAGACCCTGGAGCTCGGGCAGCACCATGCCGGCGAGGCCGGTGCCGGTCTTACGGGCGGTCTTGCGGCCGGGCCTGGCCGCGGCGGCGTCCGTGCCGCCGGACGTCTCCCCTTCGCGTGCCGCTGCGGGTGCGTCCAGGAGATCTGTGCTGTCGGACACTGAGTGGTCCCTTCCTCGTCGAGGAGGTCGTGGGTGCCCCGAGAGGTCAGCCGGTGCTGTTCGTCGGAGACGTCAAGAACGACTGTGGGCAACCCTTGGGAAATCGTCGTCACCGCTCGCCGGGGTGCAATCCCGGGATTCGTGACGGGACACCGTGCCACTTCGATGGCATCTGGTGCGTGATGAGCGTAACACTCTCGCGGCCCCGCGCAATCCCGGACCCCGAAATCCGGCGCGTCGCCTTCAGCTCACGGCCGACACCGTTGCCCCCACGGCAGCGACGTCCAGGTCGAGGACCGACCAGTCGCTCGCCGAAGTCGGCAGCTCGACTGGTGCACCCGTGGTCAGCGCCAGCACGCTGGGCCCGGCCCCGGACACAACCGCGGGCACACCTCGATCCCGGAGGTGGGCGACCAGGGCCGCCGTGTCCGGCGCGGCTTGCGCACGGTACTGCTGGTGCAGCCGGTCCTCCGTCGCGGCGAGGAGCAGGTCCGGACGCGTGGTCAACGCGTGCACCAGCAACGCTGCACGACCGGCGGAGTGCGCAGCGTCGTTGTGCGGGACCATGGCGGGAAGCATGCCCCTCGCGCTCTGGGTCGACAGCCCGGCGCCTGGCACGAGCAGGGTCGCCCGCAGGCCGCGCACCGGCTCGAGGCGAGTCGCCCTCACCCCCGCGGCCTCGCTCCAGGCAATGGTCAGACCTCCGAGCAGGCAGGCTGCCGCGTTGTCCGGGTGACCCTCGATCTCGCTGGCCAGCGCAAGGACTTCGGCATCAGCGAGGTCCGGCGCCAGCAGCGCCCGGGCGGCCAGGACGCCCGCCAGGGTCGCAGCGGCCGAAGAACCGAGGCCGCGGCCGTGCGGGATGCGGTTGGTGCAGCGCAGCACCAGTCGCGGGCGCGCTGCACCGACGTGGGCACAGGTGGCGAGCAGAGCGCGGACGACGAGATGGGACTCGTCGAGCGGCACCTCGTCAGCACCCTCTCCGGAGACTTCGATCGTGAGGTCCGGCGCCGTGCCACCGGTGGCGGTCTCGACCCTGACCTCGTCCACCAGGGACAGGGCCAGCCCTAACGCGTCGAAGCCCGGACCTAGGTTGGCACTGGTCGCCGGCACGGTCACGACCACCGCGCTCGGTAGCATCGTCACCTCGACAGGCCCAGTGCGCGGGCTGCCGAGGACACGTCGGCCGGCGCGGAGAGCGTCTCGACGTGCAGCTGAGCAAGCGCGGTCTCCGTGTCCTTCAATCCGTTGCCGGTGACCGTGCAGACCACTACCTGACCTGCGTCTAGGCAGCCGTCACCGAGACACCTGAGCAGACCGGCCACCGACGCGGCGCTGGCCGGCTCTACGAAGATCCCCTCTCGCGCCGACAGCAGGCGCTGCGCATCGAGGATCTCCTGGTCGGTCACTGCGTCGATGCGTCCCTTGGACTCGTCACGTGCCGCGACCGCACCTGCCCACGACGCCGGGTCCCCGATCCGGATCGCCGTGGCGACAGTGTCCGGGTGGTCCACGCGATGACCGGACACGATGGGTGCGGCCCCCTCCGCCTGGAAGCCCCACATCCGCGGCTGGGCGCACCGGCCGTCCGCGGCGTACTCCACGTACCCCTTCCAGTAGGCGGTGATGTTGCCCGCGTTGCCCACCGGGAGACAGTGGATGTCCGGGGCCCGATCGAGCGCATCGACGATCTCGAACGCCGCCGTCTTCTGACCCTCGATGCGGTAGGGGTTGACGGAGTTGACCAGGGCTACCGGATGGTCGCGGGCAAGATCCCGGGCCAGCCGCAGGCAGTCGTCGAAGCCGCCGTCGACCTGCAGCAGCCTGGCGTCGTGCACCAGCGCCTGGGCCAGCTTTCCGGCCGCAATGCGCCCTTGCGGCACCAGGACGACGCAGTCGAGCTTGGCCTTGACGGCGTAGGCGGAGGCCGACGCGCTGGTGTTCCCGGTCGACGCGCAGATGACCGCGGTCGCTCCCTCCTCGAGGGCCTTCGAGATCGCCACCGTCATGCCACGGTCCTTGAAGGAACCCGTCGGGTTGGCGCCCTCGACCTTGAGGTAGACCTCGCAGTTGGTGAGCTCGGACAGATGACCCGCGGGCACGAGGGGCGTGCCGCCTTCCCCGAGCGACACGACCGGTGTGGCATCGGTGACGGGTAACCGTTCGGCGTACTCCGCGATGACGCCCCGCCACAGTCGAGCCGTCACTGACCCTCGACCCGCATCACACTCAGGACCGAGCGCACCACGGCCAGGTCTCGCAACGCCTCGACTGTCGCCGCGAGGGCCGCGTCCCTCGCCCGATGGGTCACGATGACCAGCACGGCGTCGTCGGTGCCGCGCTTCTCCTGGCGCACCGTCTCGATGGAGACCTCCTGTTCGGCGAAGGCCGTAGCCACCTGCGCGAGCACGCCGGAGCGGTCTGCCACGTCGAGGCTCACGTGATAGCGCGTCTCGGCCTCACCGACCGGCCGTACGCGGAGGTCGGCGTAGGCCGACTCCCCCGGGCCACGCCCGCCGGAGACCTTGTGCCGTGCCACAGCAACGACGTCACCCAGCACGGCACTCGCGGTAGGCGCGCCCCCAGCGCCCCGCCCGTAGAACATCAGTTCACCGGCGGCCTCGCACTCGACGAACACGGCGTTGAAAGCCTCGCGGACCGACGCCAGCGGATGGGTGATGGGGATCATCGCCGGGTGGGTACGCACGCCGACCGAAGCGCCATCGGCGGAGAGCTCGGCGATCGCCAGGGCCTTGACGACGCACCCCATCTGCCGAGCGCTCGCGACGTCGGCACCGGTCACCGAGGTGATGCCCTCACGGTGCACGTCGGAGACGGTGACGCGGGTGTGGAAGGCCAGCGCGGCGAGGATCGCCGCCTTGGCGGCCGCGTCGAACCCTTCCACGTCGGCGGTGGGATCGGCCTCTGCGTAGCCCAGAGCCTGCGCCTCCTCGAGCGCCTCGGAGAAGCCGGCTCCGGTCTCGGTCATCCGGGTGAGGATGAAGTTCGTGGTGCCGTTGACGATCCCGAGCACCCTTCGCACTCGGTCACCGGCGAGCGACTCGCGCAGCGGCCGCAGCAGGGGGATCGCGCCTGCGACCGCTGCTTCGTAGTAGAGATCCGATCCGTGCTTCTCCGCGGCTGTGAACAGAGTGGCGCCGTCCTCGGCCAGCAGGGCCTTGTTGGCCGTGACGACCGACGCACCCGAGGCGAGCGCACCAAGGATGAGTGAGCGGGCCGGCTCTATACCGCCGATCACCTCGACGACGATGTCGACGTCCCTGTCCACCAGGGACTCGGCGTCGTCGGTGAACAATGACGGGTCCACCGGGAGGTCGTGGCGGATGCGGCCGGGCCGGCGTACGGCGATGCCGGCGAGCTCCATCGGTCGGCCGATCCGGGCGGCAAGCTCGTCGGCATGGGTCACCAGCAGTCGCGCGACCTCGCTGCCCACGACGCCGCACCCGAGCAGCGCCACGGTGAGCGGGCGAGCGGCGACCATGGCGCCAGCCTGTCAGACCGCCGCGAGCAGGCGGACGTCTTGACCGGGATCCGGTCCCTCAGCCGACGACCCGGATGTTGAAGTCGTAGCGGCCCAGGCTGGTCGCCAGGCTGAGCCAGAGCACGAGGTACATCTCCAGGCCGCGCGCCGCCGTGATGCCTCCCACGTCGCGGACACAGCCCGCAGGCCAGCCCATCTCGACGAGCAGCGACTGGACGCTCGCTTTCGCCGACGGGTCGTCACCCGCAAGGAAGGCGTCGTGCTGCCCGGGCAGCGACTCGGGCCGGACCATCACCGCCGCCGTCATCGTGTTGAGAGCCTTGACCACGCGCGTGCCCGGGAACTCGCGCTGGATCCGCTCCGCCAGGCTGTCGTCACCGGCCGGGTCGAGGACCACCGGCGGCCCGTAGCCCGCGATCGGGTTGGCTACGTCGATGAGCACCTTGCCGGCGAGGTTGTCCGTCCCTGCTGCAGCCAGCGCAGCGAGCGACGCCGCCCCAGCGGTGGCGTTGACCACCACCTCGCCGTGGCGGGCAGCATCCGCGAAGGTCCCGGCGCCGGCTCCCGCGCCCTGCCCTGCCGCCCAAGCGTTGGCGGCCTCGTTGTCGGCGGTCCGTGAGCCCATCACCACCTCGTGGCCGAGCTCGACGAAACGACTCGCCAAGGTCGTCCCGACCATGCCCGTGCCAAGCACACCGATGCGCGTCATGCTCGGTGAACCGGTCGCGGCGATGTCTCATTCCTGCTGCGGTCGTCAGCCCAGATCGAGAGCGAGCAGGTCCGCCACGTTCTCGCGGCGTACCAGCACGCGGCTGCGCTCCTCAGTCACGGCCACGACGGCCGGCCGCGGCACATGGTTGTACGACGAGGCCATCGAGCGGCAATAGGCGCCGGTGGCCGCGACGGCCAGCAGGTCGCCCGGCACGAGGTCGGCAGGCAGCCACGCGTCCTTCACGACGACGTCGCCGCTCTCGCAGTGCTTGCCGACCACACGTGCGAGCATCGGCGGCGCGCTTGACTGTCGCGACGCGAGGGTCACGCTGTAGTCCGCGTCGTAGAGCGCAGTCCGGACGTTGTCGCTCATCCCACCGTCGACCGACACGAAGGTCCGCACCCCCTCCACCTCCTTGACGGTGCCGACCTCGTAGACGGTCACTGTGCCCGGTCCGGCGATGGCCCGCCCCGGCTCCACCGCGAGCCGCGGGACCGCCATGTCGTACGCCGCGCACTCCCGGGTCACGATCGACCGCAGCGAGCTCCCGATCTGGGCGGGGTCGAGGGGGTCGTCCCCGGACACGTAGGCGATGCCGAGGCCGCCACCGAGGTTGAGCTCCGGAAGCTCCACGCCGTGCTTCCCCCGAACCTCCGCCAGCGCAGCAACGACGCGATGGGCAGCTATCTCGAACGCTGACGTGTCGAAGATCTGCGAGCCGATGTGCGAGTGCAGGCCCACGAGGTCGAGACCCGGCTCCGCGAGCACCTGAGCGACGGCCTCGTGCACCTGGCCGTCGGCGAGGGAGAAGCCGAACTTCTGGTCCTCGTGGGCCGTGGCGATGAACTCGTGCGTGTGCGCCTCGACGCCCACCGTTGCGCGAACCAGTACGCGCCGAGGCTCAGGCCGGTTCCGGCAGAGCGAGCTCAACCGCTGGATCTCGTGGAAGCTGTCGACCACGATGCGGCCCACCCCGGCGTCGAGTGCGGCGGTCAGCTCGGCGGTCGACTTGTTGTTGCCGTGAAACAGGATCCGGGCCGGAGGAAACCCAGCATGGAGGGCGACGGCGAGCTCCCCGCCCGTACAGACGTCGAGACTGAGGCCTTCCTCCTGCACCCACCGCGCGACGGCCACCGACAGGAAGGCCTTTGCGGCGTAGTAGACGTCCGCGTCCGGAAGCGCGTCGCGGTAGGCGGCGCACCGCGCCCGGAAGTCGGTCTCATCGAGGAGGAAGACGGGTGTCCCGTGCTCGCGCACGAGGCCGGGGACGTCGTGCCCGCGCAGCACGAGGTGGCCCTCCGCCGCCCTGCTCATTCCCATGGGCCAGACGCCCGGCTCGAGCGCACCGAGATCGGCCGGAGCCGAACCGAGCCCGTGCTCGTGGCTCATCTCGCCGGACCTCGGACCGGCCGGGTGGACGCGCACCGGTCACTACATCCGGTCGGGTGCGGTCACGCCGAGCAGGCCAAGACCGTTGCCCAGCACGACGCGTGTCGCCTCGACGAGCCAGAGCCGTGCCATGTGCAGGTCCGTGACCTCCTCCTCGCCCCGGGGCAGGACCCGGCATGCGTCGTAGAACCGGTGGTAGGTGCCGGCGAGCGCCTCGAGGTAACGCGCCACCCGGTGCGGCTCCCGCAGCTCCGCAGCCGTAGCCACCACACGCGGGAACTCGCCCAGAGCACCGAGCAGGTCGCTCTCCCGGTCATGGACGAGCAGATCCGGCCGGAGATCGCCTCTGTCGAGCCCAAGGTCCCCCGCATTGCGCAGGAGGCTGGCGATCCGGGCGTGCGCGTACTGGACGTAGAAGACGGGGTTGTCGTTGGTGTGCCGTGTCCACAGGTCCAGATCGATGTCGAGCTGGCTGTCGGCGGACGAGCGGATCAGCGCGTAACGCGCCGCGTCGACGCCGACAGCATCGACGAGGTCCTCCATCGTGATGACAGTGCCGGCGCGCTTGCTCATCCGCAGCGGCTGCCCATCGCGGACGAGGTTGACGAGCTGTCCGATGAGGATCTCGAGGTTCTCGCCGGGCTTGTCGCCAAAGCACTCGCACATCGCCATCATCCGGCCGATGTAGCCGTGGTGATCGGCCCCGAGCATGATGATGACCCGGTCGAAGCCCCGCTCGCGCTTGTCCAGGTAGTAGGCGAGGTCGCCCGAGATGTAGGCGGGGTTGCCGTCGCTCCTGATGACGACGCGGTCCTTGTCGTCACCGAAGTCAGTGGTGCGCAGCCACACCGCCCCGTCCTTGTCGAACACGTGCCCCTGCTTACGCAGCATGCTCACGGCCCTCTGGACGGCTCCGGACTCGTGCAGGGAGTTCTCATGGAAGAACACGTCGAAGTCGGTGCCGAACTCATGCAGCGACCGCTTGATCTCGGCGAACATACGATCGACGCCTTCCCGGCGGAAGACCTCCTGCGCCTCGTCGCGCGGCAGCTCGAGCACGTGGGGCACGGCGGCGACGATCTGCGTCGCGATCTCGTCGATGTACGCCCCGGCGTAACCGTCCGCGGGAATGTCCTCACCGGCAGCCCTGGCCAGCAAGGACCTGGCGAAGCGGTCGATCTGGGCACCGTGGTCGTTGAAGTAATACTCCGTCGTCACCTCCGCCCCCACCGCGCGCAGGATCCGGGCCAGGGCATCGCCGACAGCTGCCCAGCGTGTGCCACCGAGGTGCACCGGACCTGTCGGGTTGGCGCTGACGAACTCGAGGTTCACCTTCTGGCCGGTCATCGCCGAGGTGCGGCCGTAGTCCGAGTCCGCGGTGACGATGGTGCGGGCCAGCTCCCCCTGGGCCGCCGAGTCAAGGGTGATGTTTAGGAAGCCCGGGCCCGCGACGTCGACGGCTGCGACACCTTCGACGTGGCGGAGCCGGGTCGCCACCGCCTCGGCAACCTGACGAGGCGGCCGCCCGGCCGGCTTGGCGAGCTGGAGAGCGATCGAGGTGGCGTAGTCGCCGTGCTCGCGGGTCTTAGGGCGCTCGACCTTCACGTCGTCGGGCACCTGGACTGACAGCTCCCCGGAGTCGACCGCTGCGCGCACGGCGGCGCGGACGGCGCTGGCGAGCTCCACAGGCGTCATGCCGGGCAGGCTAACGGGGTGCCTCAGGCGGATCGGCGCTCGACCAGATCACGGACGGTCCGGACTAGCGCGGACGGATCGAACGGCTTGGTGACGAAGGCATCAACGCCGACCGCCTCTCCGCGCCTGAGGTCAGACTCCTGTGCGCAGGCGGTCACCATTGCGATCTTCAGGTCGCTGGTCCGCGGGTCGGACCGCACCCGAGCGACCGTGTCGAAGCCGTCCAGCCGCGGCATCTTCACGTCGATGGTCATGACGTCTGGCTCGACTTCGAGAAGCTTGTCCAGCGCGTCCTGTCCGTCCACCGCGGTGACCACCTCGAACCCCTCCATCTCGAGGTTCACCGAGATCAGGGAGCGGATGACCTCGCTGTCGTCGACGACGAGAACGCGCCCGAGACGCTCCTCAACAGGAGTTGCGGCAGCCACGTCCTCGAGGCTATCCCGGCTTCGCGTCGGGCGAGGGCGAAACGGTCGGCTGATAACCTCGGGCAGCCCCGGCCCCCGTAGCTCAGGGGATAGAGCACCGCCCTCCGGAGGCGGTGGCGTAGGTTCGAATCCTACCGGGGGCACCCATAACAGCCCAGGTCAGAGGCCTGGACTCGTGTTCTTGCCAGCGCGCTCTTACGATCTTGACCACACTTTGACCACAGACTGCGTGGTGAAGAATGGCACGACGAGGACCGTGGCGTCACCGTCGAGCGGTCACTGCGATGGACGCTTGAGCACGCCGGGGAGACCAGCGGCGGCACGAGTGCATCGCCGTACGCAACTCACTGCTCGCCCTCGCGGCATCGACTATGGGCCGCGTCGCTGCGTAGGGACTGCCGGGCCCTACCTCGGCGGCGACGGAGCGGTCAGCAGTTCGCACAGCGGAGCCGTCGGAATCTTGATCAGCCGTCCCAGCCGGATCACGGGCGTTGGCCACTCGCCGGTACGCACCAGCTTGTAGGCGGTGGTCCGGCCCAGACCGAGCAGTCCCGCGGCGTCCATCAGGTCGATGACCGGAGGCAGGTTCGCGAGCGCCTCGGTCGCAGCGCCAGGGGGCGGGTTGCCCGCCGCGCGGAGCTGCCGGTCCGCGTCGGCACTGATCAAGTCATTGGTCGCGTGACGTGTCATCGTGACAGCCCTTCGCTGCGGTAGCGGGTCGGGACCGCAGCGGGCGTTCTCCAGGTGACGGCTGGTCGCGACCGCGGCAGTTGGCGGGTGGCGAGGATCTGGCTGCGGCGGACCGCGAGCCTTGCAGCGAGCCGGTCCAGGTGACCTTGGTCGTTGACGACCGGCGTTCGTCCGTCGTCAAC
>JACCUZ010000270.1 GCA_013698395.1 Sporichthyaceae bacterium | reverse complement strand
CACCTGCCCCTGCCCCGGAGCCCGCACCAGCTCCTGAGCCCCCAGCCGACAGCTCGGTGTGGGACGCGCTTGCGCAGTGTGAGTCCGGCGGCAACTGGGCCATCAACACCGGCAACGGCTACTACGGCGGTCTGCAGTTCTTGCAATCGACCTGGCTCGCCTACGGTGGTGGCGCCTACGCGCAGCTGCCGAGCGACGCCAGCCGCGAGGCCCAGATCGCCATCGCGACCAAGCTGCGTGACGCGTCCGGCGGTTACGGCCCATGGCCCGCGTGTGCGGCCTCGCTGGGTCTGCTCTGACCTCAACGCCCACCTCATCCGCCGGTCCGAGACTCCTTGGGCCGGCGGATGTGCGTTCGCTCGCGGAGCGTTATGACGTCCGACCCACCAAACGCCGTGGTCAGAACTTCGTCATCGACGCCAACACGGTGCGCCGGATCGTTCGCACAGCTGGTCTCGATGCGTCAGATGTCGTCCTCGAGGTCGGCCCTGGCCTCGGCTCCTTGACCCTCGGGCTGCTCGACTCGGTTGCCCATGTCACCGCCGTTGAGATCGACCCGGTGCTCGCTGCGGCTTTGCCCGTGACGGTGGCTGAGTTCGCACCGGCACACTGCGACCGCCTGACTGTCATGGCGGCAGACGCGCTGCGGCTCGTCGACATCCCTGGCCCTGCGCCGACTGCGCTGGTGGCCAACTTGCCCTACAACGTGGGCGTTCCTGTCTTGCTGCATCTGTTGGCCACGTTGCCCTCTCTCCAGCGGGTCTTGGTGATGGTCCAGCTCGAGGTGGCTGACCGGTTGGCGGCTCAGCCGGGCTCGAAGGTGTACGGCATACCCAGTGTCAAAGCCGCTTGGTATGCCGACGTGCGGCGGGCCGGACTGGTCGGGCGCAACGTCTTTTGGCCCGCCCCCAACGTCGACTCCGGGTTGGTCGCCATGCAGCGACGTGAGCCGCCAGTCTCTGAGGTTGGCCGCCACCGGGTGTTCGAGGTGGTTGACGCCGCCTTCGCTCAACGCCGCAAAATGCTCCGGGTTGCGCTTGCCGGTCTGGCCGGCTCGACGGCAGCCGCAGAGGCAGCCATCACCGCCGCTGCGATCGACCCCACGTCGCGCGGCGAACGGCTGACCGTCCAGGAGTTCACCAGAGTTGCGGACTCTCTCGGCGCTTGACCGTCCAGCCGGCTCCCACCGGGGCGACCCCCCCGCGCGCCACGTCGTACTTTCGTTCATGTGAACGGTTCTGCCACAGCTTCCGCCACAGTGCCCTCCTCCCGGGGATGTCACACCGGTCGGGGGCTGCGATTGTCCAGGACACCATGACCGCGTGAGCCCGTAACCTTGCCTGCGTGACCACTGTGACCGTGCGGACGCCCGCCAAGATCAACCTGGGGCTGAGCGTCGGCAGGCCGCGCCCCGACGGCTATCACCCGCTGGCGACCGTTTACCAGGCCATCGCTCTGCATGACGAGGTCAAGGCCCGGCCAGCGGAGTCCGGTGAGTTCACGGTCACCGTGACCGGCGAGGGCCAAGACGACGTACCGCTGGACGACACCAACCTGGCCGTGCGGGCAGCCCAGCTGCTCGCCAAGAGGGCCCAGGTCGACGAGGGCGTCGCCTTGAGCATCCACAAGCTGATCGCTGTGGCCGGTGGTCTGGCAGGTGGCAGCAGCGACGCCGCCGCGGCATTGGTTGCCTGCGACGCATTGTGGGGTCTGCACAGCAGCCGCGAAGAGCTGGCGGAGTTGGCGGCCGAGCTGGGCAGTGACGTGCCCTTCTGCCTCGTCGGCGGCAATGCGGTCGGCACCGGTCGTGGCGAGGCACTCTCGTCAGTGCTCGCTCGGGGCAGCTACGAGTGGGTGCTCGCGTACGCCGACACCGGACTGTCGACTCCGCAGGTCTACTCCGAGCTCGACCGGGTTCGCGGGTCCCAACGGGCGGCTGACCCGGAGGTGTCCGAGGCGCTGATGTCGGCGCTGCGGTCCGGCGACCCCTACGCCGTGGGGCCGGTGTTGCACAACGACCTGCAGCCTGCAGCCCTGCGACTGCGCCCGTCGCTTCGGCGCACTCTCGCCGTCGGGGAGGAGTACAGCGCACTCGGGTCGATCGTGTCGGGCGCGGGGCCGACCTGCGTGTTCCTCGCCTCGGACGAGGACCACGCGATCGACCTGGCGGTGGCGTTGTCGAGCAGCGGGCT
>JACCUZ010000242.1 GCA_013698395.1 Sporichthyaceae bacterium | reverse complement strand
CGACCTCGTCCACCGAGCCTGCCAGCCCGGACCGGCGCAGCTCGGCGGGCGGCGCGCCGACGGCGTCGGCTCGGCGGCGTACGGCCGGCTCGTCCTCACCGACCGCGACCGACTGGGCGACCGAGAGGACCAGGGTGGAGGGGTCGCGGCCGGCGACCTCGCAGGCGCGGCGCGCGCGGTCGAAGCACTCCGCCGTCACGTGCTCGGTGTCGAAGGGCACGTTGTACTCCGCGGCGAACCGCGCTGCCAACGCCGGCGTCCGCTGTCGGCCCTTCCCGCCGATGAGAACGGGTGGGTGCGGCTGCTGCACCGGCTTCGGAAGTGCTGGGCTGTCGGTGACCGTGACGGAGGTGCCGGCGAAGGAGAACGTGTCACCTACCGGTGTGCGCCACAGGCCGGTCACGACGGCCAGCTGCTCTTCGAGCACGTCGAAGCGCTCCGCGGTCGGCGGGAACCGGATGCCGTACGAGCGATGCTCGGCCTTGAACCACCCCGTGCCGAGACCGAACTCGACCCTGCCGCCGCTCATGGCGTCGACCGTCGCCACGGCGATGGCGAGCGGGCCGGGCAGCCGGAAGGTCGCGGAGGACACCATCGTGCCGAGCCGGATCCGTGACGTGTCGCGCGCCAGCCCGGCCAGCGTCACCCACGCGTCGGTGGAGCCGGGCCCCGGATCACCGGGCCCGATGCGCTGGAAGTGGTCGGAGCGAAAGAAGGCGTCGAACCCGAGACGCTCGGACTCGCGCGCGACCGCGAGCAGGTCGTCGTACGTGGCGCCCTGCTGCGGCTCGGTCATCACCCGCAGCTGCACCTCAGGCGTCCAGCACGCTGGCGACGAGGGCCCGGGCGGCGTCCTGCACCTCGGCGAGATGCTCGGGCCCGCGGAAGCTCTCGGCATAGATCTTGTAGACGTCCTCGGTGCCGGAGGGCCGCGCCGCGAACCATGCCGACTCCGTCGCGACCTTGAGCCCGCCGATCGCCGCACCGTTGCCGGGGGCCTCGGTCAGGGTCGCGGTGATGGGCTCGCCAGCGAGCTCGGTCGCCGTGACCTGTGACGGTGAGAGCTTTGCCAGCGTCGCTTTCTGCGCTCGGGTGGCCGGCGCGTCGACCCGGGCGTACGCGGGGTCACCGAAGCGTTCGGTCAGCGACCGGTGCCGCTGCGAGGGCGTCTCGCCGGTGACCGCCAGCATCTCGGCGGCGAGCAGCGCCAACAGGATGCCGTCCTTGTCGGTCGTCCAGACCGAGCCGTCGCGGCGCAGGAACGAAGCGCCCGCCGACTCCTCGCCCCCGAAGCCGACCGATCCGTCGAGCAGCCCGGGCACGAACCACTTGAAGCCCACGGGCACCTCGACCAGCCGGCGGCCGAGCGCCGCCACCACCCGGTCGATGAGGCCGGAACTGACCAGCGTCTTGCCGACGGCGGCGTCCTTCGCCCAGCCGTCTCGGTGGGTGTACAGGTAGTCGATCGCGACCGCGAGGTAGTGGTTGGGGTTGAGCAGACCGCCGTCCGGGGTGACGATGCCGTGCCGGTCGGCGTCGGCGTCGTTACCCGTCGCGACGTCGTACGCGGACTGGCCGCCGGGCGACGTGGTCATCGTCGACACCAGCGACGCCATCGCGTGCGGCGAGGAGCAGTCCATCCGGATCTTGCCGTCCCAGTCCAACGTCATGAACCGCCACGTCGGGTCCACCAGCGGGTTCACCACGGTGAGGTCGAGACCGTGGCGCTCGCCGATCTCGCCCCAGTAGTCGACGGCTGCGCCGCCGAGGGGGTCGGCCCCGATCCGCACCCCGGCGGACCGCACCGCGTCGAGGTCGAGCACGGACGGCAGGTCGTCGACGTACGTCCCGAGGTAGTCATAGGTGCCTGTTGTGTCCGCGGCGCGCGCGCGCGACAAGGGCACCCGGCGTACGTCGGCGGAGCCGTCGCGCAGGATCTGGTTGGCCCGGTCCTGGATCCCCGAGGTGATGTCGCTGCCGGCCGGCCCGCCGTCGGGCGGGTTGTACTTGAAGCCGCCGTCGCGGGGCGGGTTGTGCGACGGGGTCACGACGATGCCGTCGGCGCGCGCTGTGCCGGAGGCAGTGCGGTTGTGCCGCAGGATCGCGTGCGACACCGCGGGTGTCGGGGTGTAGCGGCCGCGGTCGTCAACCAGCACCGTCACTCCGTTGGCGGCGAGCACCTCGAGAGCAGTCACCCAGGCCGGGTCGGACAGCGCGTGGGTGTCGCGGCCGAGGAAGAGCGGCCCCGCGATCCCGTGTGTAGCGCGGTGCTCGCAGATCGCCTGGGTGGTCGCGGCGATGTGGGCCTCGTTGAAGGCGCGGTCGAGGGCAGACCCGCGGTGTCCGGAGGTTCCGAAGGCGACCCGCTGCTCCGGGACGTCGGGGTCCGGGATCTCGGTGAAGTAGGCGGTCACCAGTCGCGCCACGTCGACCAGGTCTGCAGGCTCGGCGGGCTGGCCTGCACGGGGGTTCTCTGTCATGGACGCCAGCGTGTCAGACTGCCGCCGTGAGGGAGCCGGTGCGCCGACTGCCCACGCCTGGCACCGCTCGGGACCCGGTCGTGCGGATGCTCGATTCCATGGCCGACGCGTTCCTGGCCCTCGACGCGTCCTCCACCGTCGTCTACCTCAACCGTGCGGCGGAACGGCTTCTTGGCACCGGACCGGGGGCGGTCGGCCGAAACCTCTGGGAGGTCTGGCCGGCGCTGGTGGAGGCCGGTCACGACCGCGTGTTCGAGGCCGCCGTCGAGATGGTCGAGACGCGGGTGCTCACGACGTACCTCGCGGCCGAGGCGAGGTGGTTCCAGCTCCGCGTCGTGCCCGCCGACGACGGGAGCGGCAGCCTGTCGGTGTTCGGGACCGACATCACCGCGGCTCGCACCGCGGAGCTGGAACAGGAACGCGGCCTCGCGCGGCCGGAGCAGGCCCGTCGCGTGCTCGCGTACACCGCGGCCCTTGCGCAGGCCGACTCGTTGCAGGACGTCACCGACACCGTGGCCACCATGGTGCTCCCAGCATTCGGTGCGACCGGCATGCTGGTGGCCCTCGTCGAGTCCGGCCGGCTGCGGCTCTCCGGACACTTCGGTTATCAGCAGTCAGCGGTGGAGCTGCTCGAGGTCCTCAACCTCGACCGGCAAACCGCGATCGGTCAGGTCGTGGCGACGCGCGAACCGCTGTTCCTGCCCTCACGCGCCGGCTACATCTCGCTCTTTCCCGAGATGGAGCCGCTGATCGAGGCAACCGGTAAGCAGGCGTGGGCGTTCCTTCCGCTGACCGTCTCGGGTCGGGCGCTGGGCAGCCTCACCATCAGCTTCAGCGAGGTGCACGAGTTCCCGCCAGAGGAACGTTCGCTGCTTGCCAGCGTGAGCGGCCTAGTCGCCCAGACGCTCGCCCTGGCGCGGCTGCGGGACTCCGAGCGCAGCCTCGCCGCAGAGCTGCAGTCGCATCTCCTGCCACGCGCCCTGCCGCAGCCAGCCGGCATCACCACCCGCGCCCATTACCTTCCGGCGACCGACGGGATGGGCGTCGGCGGGGACTGGTTCGACGTGCTCGAGCTGCCGGGGAACCGGATCGGCCTGGTCATCGGCGACGTGCAGGGCCACAACATGAAAGCCGCCGCCGTCATGGGTCAGCTGCGCAACGCGCTCCGGGCGTATGCCGCGGAGGGACACGAGCCGGCCGCCGTGCTCTCGCGCACCAACCGGTTGATGAGCGACCTCGACCCGTCGCTGTTCGCGACCTGCTGCTACGTCGCGCTGGATCCGCTGTCCGGCCGCGCGGACCTCACGCTCGCCGGGCACCCGGGGCCGTTGCTCCGCTCTGCCGATGGGCGGGTGCGCCAGCTCGAAGGACCGGTGGGTCCGCCGCTCGGAGTGGCACCGGAGGAGGAGTACAGCACCGCGCAGGTCGTGCTCGGTGTCAACGACGTGCTGGTCTTCTTCACCGACGGTCTGATCGAGGACTCCCGACGAAGCTTCGACGACGGCCTCGCCGAGGTGGTGCGCTACCTCGCCGGCGGTGCCGTGGAGGACCTCGACCGGCTCACGGACGGGCTGGTGGCGTCGGCCGTGGAAGGCGCCAGCCGGTCCGACGACATCGCGGTGCTCGTGGTCCGCCACGACGGGCACCCCCGCGCGGCCCGGGCGGCCCGCGACTTCATTGCCGGTTTCCTGGCCGACCCCGACTCGGCGGAGCTACGCGACACCTGCGTGC
>JACCUZ010000234.1 GCA_013698395.1 Sporichthyaceae bacterium | reverse complement strand
GCCGCGGGTGGCTGATGAGGACACCGGAAGCGCCGTGGCGCGCGGCCGGTGGCGCCGCGTGGCGCCGGAGGAGCGCAGCGGGGCCCGGCCCGACGACCGTGACCCCCAGCTGCTGGCCGGCACCCTCGACCGGCTGGTCGCCGACCGGGGTTGGGAGACCGACAAGGCTGTCGGGGGGGTGATGGGGCGCTGGCCTTCGATCGTCGGGCCGGACGTGGCCGCCCACGTGGTGCCGGTGTCCTTCGCCGGCGGGGAGCTGGTCGTGGCCGCGGACTCCACCGCGTGGGCGACCCAGACCCGGCTGCTCGCACCGGCTCTCCTCGCACGGCTCGCCGAGGAGGTCGGGGCCGGCACGGTCACGTCGGTGACCGTCCGCGCGCCCTCTGGTCCGTCCTGGAAGCGAGGCCCCCTGTCCGTGCGCGGGCGCGGCCCGCGCGACACCTACGGCTGACCGGCCGACGCGCGTAAATCTGCCGTTCCGCCCGTTTGCCACCCCCTGGCACGTGGGGACCTCCATCCCCACCCGAGTTCGTCCGGCTGCGACGTCCCCAGGTGGCCCTGTTGGCCGCTTCTGTGCCCGCCGACCGGTAGGATGGAGCCCTGATCGCACCGCTGGTGCCCGCCCGGGATTGACCAGTCGTCCTGCCGCCCCCTGTCCGCTGAATGACGACTGCTGCCCGCTGACGAAAGGTGACCTGTGAGCCTGCCGGCCCAGCCGACCGAGCCCTCGTACGACGCCAGCGCGATCCAGGTCCTCGAGGGCCTGGAGGCGGTCCGCAAGCGCCCGGGCATGTACATCGGGTCGACGGGTGAGCGAGGCCTGCACCACCTGGTCTACGAGGTCGTCGACAACTCCGTCGACGAGGCGTTGGCGGGGGAATGTGACCGGATCGACGTGACCCTGCTGCCCGACGGTGGGGTGCGGGTGCGCGACAACGGTCGGGGGATCCCCGTCGACGAGGTGGCCAGCGAGGGCCGACCGGCGGTCGAGGTGGTGCTCACCATGCTGCACGCCGGAGGGAAGTTCGGTGGCGGCGGCTACAAGGTGTCGGGCGGGCTCCACGGCGTGGGTGTGTCCGTGGTGAACGCGCTCTCGGAGCGTCTGCACGTGGCGATCCGCCGTGAGGGCCATCTGTGGACCCAGTCCTACTCGCTGGGTGTCCCGGACGCGCCGCTGGCCAAGGGCGGGCCGGTCGAGGAGAGCGGCACCCCGATCACGTTCTGGGCGTCAACGGAGATCTTCGAGACCACCGACTACAGCTTCGAGACGCTGTCCAACCGGTTCCGCGAGATGGCCTTCCTCAACAGGGGCCTCACGATCGTGCTGCGCGACGAGCGTCCCTCCGCACCCGAGGCCAGCGCCCACGACGAGATCGCGGCGGTCGACTCGGCAGGAGATCCCGGGCCGACGGAGGTCACCTACCGCTACGACGGTGGCTTGGTCGACTACGTCAACCACCTCGGTGCCCGCAAGGACCCGGTGCACCGCACGATCATCTCCTTCGAGGCGGAAGACCCCAGCGTCGAAGGCGGCCTGTCGCTGGACATCGCGATGCAGTGGAACACCGGCTTCACCGAGTCCGTGCACACCTTCGCCAACACCATCAACACCCACGAGGGGGGCACCCACGAGGAGGGCTTCCGCGCCGCCCTCACCGGGTTGGTCAACCGGTTCGCCCGAGAGTGGGGTGTTCTGCGGGAGAAGGAGGCCAACCTCACCGGCGACGACGTCCGTGAGGGCTTGACCGCCATCGTCAGCATCAAGCTGGCCGAGCCGCAGTTCGAGGGACAGACCAAGACCAAGCTCGGGAACACCGAGGCCAAGTCCTTCACCCAGCGGCTGGTCAACGACCGGCTGGGCGAGTGGTTCGAGAAGAACCCCGGCGAGGGCAAGGACATCGCCCGCAAGGCGATGAGTGCCGCAGTGGCCCGGATGGCGGCACGCAAGGCACGGGACGCGGCCAGGTCACGCAAGGGTCTGCTCGGCGGCGGCTCGTTGCCCGGCAAGCTGGCCGACTGCCAGTCGACCAACCCCGAAGAGTGCGAGCTGTTCATCGTCGAGGGTGACTCGGCCGGCGGCCCGGCCAAACAGGGCCGCGACCAGAAGACGCAGGCAAT
>JACCUZ010000230.1 GCA_013698395.1 Sporichthyaceae bacterium | reverse complement strand
TCGCGATCGCGCTCGCGCGGTCGGGGGTACGTGTCCTCTGCACCTACCTGCGTCTCGAGGACCCTCCTGATCCGGGGACCCCCGACGACTACCGAAGGAACCGCAGCCGGGACGCGGTGGCTGTGATCAACGAGATCACGTCCCGGGGCGGTACCGCGATCGCCGTCGAGGCGGACCTGAGCGACCCGCAGACAGCGGCCACGCTGTTCGACAAGGCCGAGGAGCGGCTTGGGGGCGTCGACATCCTGGTCAACAACGCCACCGGGTGGGTTCCGGACAGTTTCGCGCCGGGGGACCGTGACAGGTTCGGTCGTGCGCTCGCGCCGGTCAGCCCGCATTCCTGGAAGCAGCAGTTCGCCGTCGATGCCATGGCACCAGCCCTGCTGATCGGCGAGCTGGCGCGACGTCACCGCGAGCGAGCAGGCACATGGGGAAGGATCGTCGGTCTCACGTCGGGTGGCGAGCTCGGCTTCCCCGAAGAGGTTTCCTACGGCGCGGCGAAGGCGGCGCAGACCAACTACACGATGTCGGCTGCCATGGAACTCGCGGACCTCGGGATCACCGCGAACATGGTCCACCCGCCGGTGACCGATACCGGCTGGGTCACCGACGAGGTCCGACGGGGCGTCGCTGCCAGTCCGACCCACGTGCACGTCGCCACACCGCAAGAGGTGGCCGCCGTTGTCGCCCTTCTCGTCTCCGATGACGCACAGCTCATCACCGGGAACGTCATCACCCTGCGGTAACCCAGCCCAGCAGCATGCGAAAGCGGTCAGATTCGAGGACGCGACCGGTCGGGGCAACGTCGTACCCTGAGCTGACCGGAGAGGCGCACCGATGAGCGGAACCGAGATCGGCCCCACGGGGACTCTGGAAGAGCGTCTGCGCCTCGGCGTCGGCTTCGCGGCAGCCGACCGGCTGCGCGTCCTCGGGGCCCTGTCCGCGCTCGCGCCGCACCTGTCCGGGTGGGAACACGACCAGGTCGACCTCGAGGTGTCATTGAAAGACACCGGGGGCACAGACCAGAAGGTCACCCTTCAGGCCTGGTTAGCGGGACGGGCGCACCTGGTGGCCACCTCCCACGAGCGCGACCTCGATCATGCGCTCGCGGATGTGCGGAAAGACCTCATCCGCCAGATCGAGGGCGAGAGGTCGCGGCGTGAACCTCGCGAACGACGGAAGACGCGCAAGCGCACGACCTGACCCGGCGGGGATTCGGCGGTGTCCCCACTTCACGACTCAGCCGTAGTCGCTGTTCGTGCTCATTACCGGGGCGATCACGGCCGATCTCCCGCCCTCGATCGCACCCGGATACGACCGGACGGATGCTGGTCCAGTAGGAGCGTGCCGACCAACGGCCGAAGCGGGAGTTCGCTGTCGCGACTTCCGCAGAGGGGCTCCGCGGCGTTCTGAGTCCAGGGTCAGGTCCCCGTTGGGTGAAGCATCGTCGCCTGCTGTCCAGTCGTTCACCGGCGCCGCAGCGGTCTCGGTGTAGGGCTAGTGTGACCAGCAAGCGGCCGGTGGCCGTTTGCAGGTCAGCGGCGACGCGGCCAGTTCTGAGGTCGGAAGATGACCAGACGTGATGACGTCGGTGAGTTCCTCGAGGGGGACGGAACCGAGGACACCATGCTCGACGGAGATGGCGACAACACCGGGGACGCCGGTGACCGGTACCGAGGCTCCCTGCGGTTCGGTACCACCGCTGCTGAAGAGTCTCGCGGACAGTCCCTGGACCAGTTGCTGGCTGAGGAAGAGCCCGATGCCGACGACCACAGAGCAGCGGACGACGACTGGAGCGACCGCGGTCCCCGCCGAGAGATCGCGCAGTTGATGACGGGCGGTGAGGGCGCTCACTCGCGGACTGATCCAGATCTCTTGGGGATGGACCGGCGTGATGCGGGCCTGTCGGCCGAAGAGGCTGCCATGCACGTGATTCGCTGACAGGCTGGGTCGCGGGCGACCGGCACGGGCTGAGGGGCGCGCGACCTGCCATGTCGTCGCGCGCAGGGCGGCATGTGCGAAAGTTGGCGGCCGTTGCATAGTGACGGTTACGGTCGTTGGGCGACTGGCGCCAAACCGAACAGAGCCGGCACTACACGACTCACCGCCCGGGCCATGCCGGTGGACGTACGGCGCCGGTGCCATGGCCACGCTGAACCCATGTAC
>JACCUZ010000216.1 GCA_013698395.1 Sporichthyaceae bacterium | reverse complement strand
CCGACTGGCCCATTCCGCGTACGGGATGACCTCCGCGGACAGCACCGGCAACAGCCAGGCGAAGTTGGCCAGCGTGACCAGGATGTAGGCGCCCGCTGCGGCCGCTCCCCACTGGCGGCGCTGGGGCGAGGCGTCCGGACCGCCGATCACCAGGCCGAGGCACATGGCGATGCCGAGCACGAGGTAGGGCACGAACGCGACGGCGTAGAAGGAGTACACGGTGCGGTCCTGGAACAGGAACCACGGCAGGTAGCCGGCGGCGACCCCGGCGAGGACTGCGCCCGCCCGCCAGTCGCGCCGGCCGGCCCACATGTAGAGCAGCACCGGCAACGCGACGAGCGACGCCCACCAGATGGCCGGCGTCCCCAGCGCCGTGATGGCCTGTGAGCACTGGTCGACCTCACAGCCGCTGGTGCCGCGGGTGGGGCCCTCGTAGAAGTAGGACACGGGCCGGGCCAGCACCAGCCACCCCCACGGGCTGGATCGGTAGGAGTGGAAGGTCGTGAGGCCGGTGTGGAAGTTCCACGCCTCGTGGTGGTAGTGCCAGAGGCTCCACAACGCGCCGGGGACCAGCGGCGGGCCGGGGTTGTCGCGCGCCCAGTCGCGCAGGTACGCGTCCTCGCCCCCGACGAACCAGCCAGTCCACGTCGCGAGGTAGACGGCGAACGCCACCACGACGAGCGAGCCGAATGCCGGTGCTGCGTCGCGGACGAGGGCGCCGAGGTACGGCCGCCGTACGCCTGCCGCACGCCGGGCACCGACGTCCCACAGCACGGTCATCAGCCCGAAGACGGCCACGAACCAGATGCCGCTCCACTTGGTGGCGCAGGCCAGGCCGAGCGCGACTCCGGCCAGCAGCCGCCACGGCCGCGGCCCGAACGACGGGCCGAACCGGCTGAGTCGCGCGGCCGTGAGCCGGTCAGCGAGACGCTGGCGGGTCCGTTCGCGGTCGAGCACGAGGGCGCCGAACGCCACCAGCGCCCAGAACATCAGCAGCGGGTCGAGCAGAGCGGTGCGGCTGTGGACGTAGGCCAACCCCTCGACCGTGAGCAGCAGCCCCGCGACGCACCCCAGCAAGGTGGAGCGGAACAGCCGTCGTCCGATGCGCGCGACGAGCAGGACGGCGAGGGTGCCGGCGACCGCCACGGTGAACCGCCAGCCGAACGGCGTCAACCCGAAGATCTGCTCGCCGATCGCGATCATCCACTTGCCGCCCGGTGGATGCACGACGTACGAGGGGTCACCGGTCCAGAGGCCGTCGAGGTCGCCGGCGAGGATCTTCTCGTTCGCCGGGTCGGGGTCACCTTTCTCGGCGGGCTTGAGGTAGTCCTGCTCCACCCCGAAGTGCAGCAGCGACCAGGCGTCCTTCGCGTAGTAGGTCTCGTCGAAGATGAAGGCCTTGGGTCGTCCGAGATCCCAGAACCGCAGGACACCGGCGACCAGGGTCACCGCCAGCGGGCCGAGCCACCCCCACAGCCGGTCGGTCGGCATCGGCGGTGCCAGCCGCTCGCGCACGCGTGCGAGGTCGGCAGCCGGCATCAGCACCCGGGCAGCCTACGTGGCGGTGGTGGTCGCCCGAATCCTCGCTGGGTGGGCCACGATGGGCGGGTGGGAGGCGTGCTGGTGCTCGCAGGAACGCCGATCGGGGACCCGGCCGACGCGTCAGCCCGGCTGGTCCGTGAGCTGGCGTCCGCCGACGTGGTCGCCGCCGAGGACACCCGGCGGCTCCGGCGGCTCGCGCGCGAGCTGGAAGTGGAGGTGCGTGCTCGGCTCGTGTCCTACTACGACGCGAACGAGTCGGCCCGGACCCCGGAGCTGGTCGCGGCCATGCGCGACGGTGCCAAGGTCCTGCTGGTCACCGACGCGGGGATGCCGTCGGTGTCCGACCCGGGGTACCGGCTCGTGGCCGCGGCGGTCGAGGCCGGCATCCCGGTCACTGCGGCACCCGGACCGTCGGCCGTGCTCACCGCGCTTGCTCTGTCCGGTCTGCCGGTCGATCGGTTCTGCTTCGAGGGCTTTCTGCCGCGCCGGGCGGGGGAGCGCTCGCGGCGGCTCGCGGAGCTGGTGATGGAGCCGCGCACGATGGTGTTCTTCGAGGCGCCGCACCGGCTCGCCGCCATGCTGAGCGCGCTTGCGACGGCCTTCGGTGACGACCGCCCGGCCGTGGTGTGCCGCGAGCTGACCAAGACCTATGAGGAGGTACGCCGGGCCGGCCTGGGCGAGCTGGCAGAGTGGGCCGCGGATGGTGTCAGGGGGGAAGTGACCGTGGTCGTCGCCGGTGCCAGGCCCGACCAGGTGGCCGACGACGACCGCCTCGTGGCTGAGGTGGAGCATCTGGTCGAGACCGGAAGCCGGCTCAAGGACGCCACCGCCGCGGTGGCAGCCGGGGCCGGGACGAGCCGCCGGGCGCTGTACCAGACTGTGCTCGCCGCCCGAGACGGCCGCCGGCTCCCAGCCGGCCCTGACTAGCCTGGGCTCATGGAGTTCCGCCGCATCCCCGGCCTGCCGCCGTACGTCTTCACGATCATCGACGGCCTCAAGCGGGACGCGCGGCGAGCGGGACGGGACGTCGTCGACCTGGGCTTCGGCAACCCCGACCTGCCCTCGCCGCCGGTCGCGGTGGAAAAGCTGGCCGAGGCGGCGCAGAACTCGCGCAACCACCGCTACTCCGCCAGTCGCGGCATCCCCAAACTGAGGCAGGCGGTCGCCGCCCACTACGAGCGGTCGTTCGGCGTCGCCCTCGACCCCGAGACCGAGGTGCTATCCACGATCGGTGCCAAAGAGGGCTTCAGCCACCTCATGTGGGTGCTGCTGCAGTCCGGTGACGTGGCGCTGGTGCCCTCGCCGTCCTACCCGATCCACATCTGGGGCCCCTACTTCGCCGGCGCCGACGCGCGACAGGTGCCGGTCGGCACCGGCGAGGACTACGTCTCCAACGTGATGGAGGCCTGGGAGCTCGGCTGGCCCAAGCCGCGCGTGGTAGTGCTGTCGTTCCCGCACAACCCGACGACGGCCACGGTGGAGCTGGCGGACCTGCAGCGGCTCGTCGACTGGGCCCGGGAGCGCGACGTGGTCCTGGTGCACGACTTCGCCTACGCCGACGTGGCCTTCGACGGCTGGAAGCCCCCGTCGATCCTGCAGTGCACAGGCGCGATGGAGTGCTCGGTCGAGCTCTACTCCATGACGAAGTCGTTCTCGATGGCCGGCTGGCGGGTCGCGTTCCTCGTCGGCAACGCCGAGGTTGTGGGGGCGCTGACGAAGCTGAAGTCCTACCTGGACTACGGCACCTTCCAGCCGATCCAGATTGCGGCAACGGTGACCCTCAACGAGGCGACGGACTACCCCAGCGAGATCAACGCAGTCTACGAGTCGCGGCGCAACGCGCTGGTCGACGGCCTGGCTCGGATCGGGTGGGAGATCGAGCGGCCGCGGGCGACGATGTTTGCCTGGGCGCCCATCCCCGAGCCGTACCGCGATCTGGGCTCGATCGACTTCGCGACGCTGCTGGTCCGGGAGTGCGACGTGGCCGTGTCACCGGGAGTCGGTTTCGGCCCCGGAGCCGACGGCCATGTCCGGTTCGCCCTGATCGAGAATGAGCAGCGCATCGTCCAGGCCGTCCGCCAGCTCAAGCGCGGCCTCCCCAAGCTTGGCTGACCGCCGCCGCGGCGTTGACCACGTATACGTGGTCGTTGCCCGGTGCGCGAGGCGTCGACGCCTGGCGAGGCGGGTACTCGCCTGGTGAAGCGTCGGCCGCCGGACCCGCTGTCGGGCGCCCGTAGGCTGCCGGTATGGCTGAGGGGACGACGTACGACGGATCTGCTCGCGGCGGCGGCAAGGCGTACTACGTCACGACGCCGATCTACTACGTCAACGACGCCCCGCACATCGGCCACGCCTACACGACCGTCGCCGGGGACGTGCTGACCCGCTGGCACCGGCAGCGCGGCGAGGAGGTCTGGTTCCTCACCGGCACCGACGAGCACGGCCAGAAGGTCATGCGCGCCGCGGAGGCCGGCGGTGTCAGCCCACAGGAGTGGACCGACCGGCTCGTCGAGGCCGAGTGGAAGCCCGTCCTCACAACGATCGACGCGGCCAACGACGACTTCATCCGCACCACCGAGCAGCGCCACGCGGAGCGGGTGCGGGACTTCTGGCAGACCCTCCATGACGCGGGTGAGGTCTTCGAAGGCGCGTACGAGGGGCCGTACTGCGTCGCGTGCGAGGAGTTCAAGCTCCCGGCCGAGCTCCTCGACGGGGACGCGGACACAAAGCTGTGCCCGATCCACCACCGTCCCGTGGAGATGCTGTCCGAGAAGAACTACTTCTTCCGGCTCTCGGCGTACGCCGACCGGCTGCTC
>JACCUZ010000205.1 GCA_013698395.1 Sporichthyaceae bacterium | reverse complement strand
GCTTCGTGCCGGGGATCCTCAGCCGGTCCGCTCGCGACTTGTTCTCTGGCCGGACCGACTCATCCGCCGACCGCATGTATCCGTTCACCAGGACGGGCGAGAGATCGCCGACGCAAGCGTGCCTTGGGTCGCGTCGCCCGGACGGGCATTCCGTGCGCCTAGCCGCCTCCTACATGAGGTCGACTACCACGGAGGTGACGTGACGATCGGCGTACGAAGCTGAAACATTCCTCGATCCACGACCCCGAAGACGATGAGGAGGTCGCCGGTGCCGCGGACGCCGTTCAGCTGTGGGTGCTCTGCTCCAGGTCGATGACTATCTTGCCGAGCACGTGGCCCGACTCGACCGCTCGCAGGGCCTGCGGCGCTTCGTCGAAGGGGTAGGTCTGGAGGACCTTGGGGTCGACCTTGCCGGCTGCGACCAGATCGGCCACAGCGGGCACACCCGCCGAGCCCGACACCACCAGACTTCCGCCCAGCTCCTCGACACCGGCATCCACGATCGAGACGATCCGGACGGGGTTGGTGACCAGGCTGGCGACCTGCCGCATCGCGTCACCGCCGACCACGTCGAACGCGGCGTCGACACCCTCGGGCAACATTTCCCGCATCTGCTCCACGACATCGCCGCTGTCGTAGGCGACGAGCGTGGCCCCGAGACTCTCCGTCAAGGACCGCTTGGACTCGCTGGCGACCCCGAAGACCGCCGCGCGACGGTTCCTTGCCAGCTGTGCCCCCATCACGCCGACGCCACCGCCGATGCCGTTGATCAGCAGCGTCTCGCCCTCGGCAACGCCCAGCCTTTCCACCACGTCCCACGCAGTCCCGGCAGCCACCGGCAGCGCAGCCGCCTGAACGAAGCTGACCTGCGGAGGCTTGTGAGCGGTGGCCTCGGCGAGCAGCACCGCATGCTCGGCGTAGGTGCCGTGCTCCGGTGCCGCCCTGCCCATCACCTCGTCGCCCTCGGCGAACCCGTCGACATCTGAGCCGACCGCTACGACCACGCCGGCCGCCTCGACGCCCAGCACCAAGGGGAAGCTCGGCGTCGCCTGCGGATTGGCCATCGCTCCGCTGCGGACCTTGTGGTCGACCGGGTTCACGCCGACCGCCTTGACGGCGATCACCAGTTCGCTGGGCCCCGGCGCCGGCTCCGGCCGATCGAACCACGTCTCGGTCTCCGGACCGCCGTACGAGGTGTAACCGTACGCCCTGCTCATCGGCGCTCATCCCTTCCATCGTCGGCACCTATGCGTTCCACCCTGCCTCACCCACCGTGCGAGGCACCGCCCGGGCCGGCGGCTCTGCGCGCGGTCACCCACCAACGTCGGTACGTCGGTGACCGACGCGGTCGTGACAGAGTCCCGTCGGATGCGGTCGACCACTCCGGCCCTTCGCCTCAGTGACGTCAGGGCTCGTCGGCGAGCCCGAGGGACATCAACCACCCATGGCCGCGGCGGCGCGCTGATCCATCTCCTCCGCCGAGACGTCTTCCACGTGTGTGGCCACGAACCACTTGTGCCCGAACGGGTCGACGAACTGGCCGGCCCGATCACCGTAGAACTGGTTCTCGAGCTCGCGTTCGACGGTCGCGCCCGCGTCAATCGCGCGGCCGAACACGGCGTCCACGTCCTCGACGTAGACCATGACGGTGACCGGTGTCCCGCCGATGGCCGCTGGGCTCTGGTTGCCCATGTCCGGGAACGTGTCCGCCAGCATGATCAGCGAGTCACCGAACTCCAGCTCGGCGTGACCAACCTTGTTGTCCGGCGCGTCCATCCGCATGCGTTCCGTGGCGCCGAACACGGTGGTGTAGAAGTCGATCGCGGCGCTCGCGCCATCGACCGACAGGTACGGAATCACCCGCGGGTATCCGTCGGGGATGGGCTGCACATCTGCCATCGTCGCCTCCCTGGGGTCGAGGCCAAACTAGTCCCGGTCGCGGGCCAGCGGAACCGCTCCCGGGCATGAGATCTGCGTCCCTGCAGGAGACCGCGCCACCGACAGCCAGCGGACAACGCTGCTCGCCCAGAGGTGGCAGGGTGGACGTCGTGGGATTGGACCGTGCCGTGTTGTTTCGACTGGCGACCAGTGAGTCACTCGAGCGCGTCACCAGGGTTGTACCCGGTGGTGAAGCGGCTGCGTGGCGGGCCGCGTCCC
>JACCUZ010000195.1 GCA_013698395.1 Sporichthyaceae bacterium | reverse complement strand
ACCTCGGCGCGGGCGCCCGGGTCGGTCAGCGGCCACCACCGCTCCAGCCAGGCCAGGTCGGGGCCGGTTGGCCTTCCGGCGGGCCGTTCGGCACCGGCCGGGTCCACCTCGAGGACCCGAGGCCCGTCAGCGGTCATCTCCACGACGTCGACCGGGATGTTGTCCAGCCACTCGTTGGCCACGACCAGCGCCTCGAAGCCCGGCGGCAGATCGCTGGTCCAGCCGATCACGGCGGGCAGACCGGCCGGTCGTGCCGCGAGCTCCACCCCGATGAGGTGCAGCGACGGGTCGAGCCGGTGTAGGGCCTGGAGCAGCTCGCCCCGTCCTGCGCCGATGTCGACCACCGTGCGCAGCCGGGCGTCATCGGCGAGGGTCAGCAGGGCGCGGGCGAACAGCGGTGACGCGTGCACCGAGGTGCGGAAGTGGTCACCGGGGGCTTCCTCCGTACGCCGGTAGAAGCCGCCGTCCCCGTAGAGCGCGCGCTCGGTCGCGGATCGCCATGTCGCCCATGCCTGCTCGGCCATCCGCCTCCTCGCAACCCTCCCCGCACGCCGTACCCTGGGCGCCGTCCGGTACCCCCGCAGAGGACTGGAACGCTTCCGTGACCACAGCAGGCGACCCAGCGCGCCGCCCCGCCCGGCTCACCGTCGGCATTGTCGGCGCCGGCCGCGTCGGTGCCGTCCTGGGCGCGGCCCTCGCCAGGGCGGGCCACCGGGTGACGGCTGCGTCCGCGGTGTCCAAGGCTTCGCTCGCCAGGGCGGAACGGCTGCTGCCGGGAGTGCCCATCGTGCCTCCTCCGGACGTGCTCGCGCGCAGCGAGCTGGTGCTGCTCACCGTGCCCGACGACGTGCTGCCCGGCCTGGTCGAGGGCCTCGCCACCGCCGAGCCCGTCCGGCCTGGCCAGCTGGTGGTGCACACGAGCGGGCGCTACGGCGTACGCGTGCTCGATGCACTCACCCGCCGTGGCGCGCTGCCGCTGGCCCTGCACCCGGCGATGACGTTCACCGGCCGAGCCGAGGACCTCACGCGCCTCGCTGGTGCGTGCTTCGGCGTGACCGCGCCCGACCAGCTGCGGCCCATCGCCGATGCGCTGGTGCTCGAGATGGGCGGCGACCCGCAGTGGGTCGAGGAGGACCGCCGCCCGCTCTACCACGCGGCCCTCGCCGGAGGCGCGAACCACCTGTCCACGCTGGTCAACGAGTCCGTCGACCTGCTGCGTCGCTGCGGGGTAGCCGACCCGGAACGGCTGCTGGCTCCGCTGCTCTATGCCGCTCTGGACAACGCGCTGCGGCAGGGCGACTCCGCTCTCACCGGACCGGTGGCCCGCGGTGACGCCGGCACCGTCGCAGCGCACGTCCGTGAGCTGCGCGAGGTCTCGCCGCACGCGGTCAACGCTTACGTCGCGATGGCTCGCCTCACCGCTGACCGTGCTCTGGCCGCCGGCATCCTCAAGGCCGACGACGCCGAGGCCCTGCTCGACGCCCTCGCCGAAGGAGCAGCCGACCAATGACGACCCGCCTCATCCACGGCCGGGCCGAGCTGCGCGGCGCGCTTGCGCACCGCACCGGCGAGGTCGGGGTCGTGATGACCATGGGCGCCCTGCACGACGGGCACCGGGAGCTGATCAAGGTCGCCCGCCGGCGATGTCAGGTCATCGTCGTGACGGTGTTCCTCAACCCCTTGCAGTTCGCACCCGGCGAGGACCTCTCGCGGTACCCCCAGACCCTCGACGCCGACGTCGCGCTGTGCGCGGAGGAGGACGTCGACCTCGTCTTCGCCCCCGACGTCGCCGAGGTGTACCCCCTCGGCGAGCAGCCCCAGGTGCGGGTGCAGGCGGGCCCGCTCGGGGACGTGCTGGAGGGCGCGTCCCGGCCGGGCCACTTCGACGGGGTGCTCACGGTCGTGGCCAAGCTGCTCCACCTCACCGGCCCGGACGTCGCGTACTTCGGCCAGAAGGACGCCCAGCAGCTGCTCCTCATCCGGCGGATGACCCAGGACCTCGACTTCCCCGTCGAGGTCGTCGCGGTGCCGACCGTCCGCGACGGCGACGGGCTCGCGCTGTCCAGCCGCAACGGCTACCTAACCGACGACGACCGGGCGGCGGCGCTCTCGTTGTCCCGTGCGCTGTCGGCCGGTGCGGCCGCTGCCGGCGATGGCCCTGATGCCGTACGCCGGACCGCACTTGCGGTGCTCGACGGCCAGCCGGGCGTCGGTCTGGACTACCTCGCCCTGGTCGACCCGGTCACCCTCCAGTCGGTGCCTGCGAGCTACACCGGTGAGGCGCTGCTCGCGGTGGCCGCGCGGGTCGGCCCGACGCGGCTGATCGACAACACGTTGCTGACCCTCGGCAAGTTGACTCTCGGCAAGCTGACTCTCGGCAAGCTGACCCTCGGCACTCAGGAGGCCTGATGCTGCTCGCCATCGACGTCGGCAACACGCACACGGTCCTCGGCCTCTTTGACCGCGACGAGCTGGTCGAGCACTGGCGCATCGCCACGGAGGCGCACCGGACGGCGGACGAGATCGCGGTCGTACTGAGGGGCCTGCTCGGGCAGCACGACGGCGCGGCACCGACCGAGGTGGACGGCATCGTGGTCTGCTCGACGGTGCCCGCCGTGCTGCACGAGATGCGTGAGGTGTGCAGCCGCTACTACCGCGACGTGCGTGCCGTTGTCGTGGAGCCCGGCGTACGCACCGGTGTCCCGGTGCTCACCGACAACCCGAAGGAGGTCGGCACCGACCGTGTCGTCAACACCCTGGCCGCCGTCGAGCTCTTCGGCGGGCCGTGCGTCGTCGTGGACTTCGGCACGGCCACCACGTTCGACGCCGTGTCGGCCAAGGGCGAGTACCTCGGTGGTGCCATCGCACCCGGCATCGAGATCTCGGTGGAGGCGCTGGTCAACCGAGGTGCCCAGCTGCGCCGCGTCGAGCTGGCCCGACCGCGCTCGGTCATCGGGCGCAACACCGTCGAGGCGCTCCAGGCGGGCATCCTCTACGGCTTCACAGGGCAGGTGGACGGCGTGGTCGGCCGGATGGCCGCCGAGCTCGTCGGTGCCGATGGCAACCCCGACGACGTGACTGTCATCGCGACCGGTGGCCTAGCCACCATGGTGCTCGACGAGTCCGGGGTCATCGACGTCCACGAACCGTGGTTGACGCTCATCGGTCTGCGCCTGGTGTTCGCGCGCAACGCCGGCTGACAACTGCTCGGTAGCCTGAGCGGGTGAGCGACTCCGGCGCGGCCCCGCCGCAGGACGACCTGCCGGAGCAGATGCGCGTACGCCGGGCCAAGGCCGACGCGATGCGGGCACGCGGGATGGACCCTTATCCGCTCGGGTTCCCTCGCACTACGACGACGGCGGAGCTGCATGCGACGTACTCCGGTCTGGCGCCGGACGAGCGCAGCGGTGACCGGGTCGGCGTCGCGGGTCGGGTGATCCTCAACCGGATCGGTGGGAGGCTCTGCTTCGCCACGGTGCGCGACGGGAGCGGTGAGATCCAGCTCATGCTCTCGCTGGACAGCCTCGGGGAGGACGGCCTCGCGCGGTGGAAGAGCGACGTCGACCTCGGCGACCACGTCGGCGTCGCGGGCGAGGTCGTCATGTCACGCCGCGGTGAGCTCTCGGTCATGGTCGAGCGCTGGGCGATGACCGCAAAGGCGTTGCGTCCGCTGCCGGACAAGCACAAGGGCCTCACCGACCCTGAGGCCCGGGTGCGGCTGCGGTACGTGGACCTCGTTGCCAACGCCGAGTCCCGGGACATGGTCCGGGTCCGCGCAACGGTGCTCCGAGCGCTGCGTGACACCCTGGATCGCCAGGGGTACCTGGAGGTCGAGACGCCGCTGCTGCAGACGCTGCACGGCGGAGCAGCGGCCCGGCCCTTCGCGACCCACCTCAACGCCTTCGACATCCCGCTCTACCTGCGCATCGCGACCGAGCTGCACCTCAAGCGGCTCGTCGTCGGCGGCATCGAGCGGGTCTATGAGATCGGGCGGGTCTTCCGCAACGAGGGAGTGGACTCGACGCACAGCCCCGAGTTCACCGAGCTGGAGGCGTACCAGGCCTACGGCGACTACGACACTATGGCGGTCCTCACCCGGGAGCTGGTCGTCGATGCGGCCCGCGCGCTCGGCACGACGGTCGTGCCCGACGGCCGCGGCGGCGAGATCGACCTCGAGGGCGAGTGGCGGCGGGTGCCCATCCACGCGCTGGTCTCCGACGCTGTGGGCGAACAGGTGACCGTCGAGACCCCGGTCGAGCACCTGCGCAAGCTCGCCGACCGTCATGGTGTCGAGCTGCGAGCGGACTGGGACGCCGGTGAGGTGGTCCTCGAGGTGTACGAGAAGCTCGTCGAGCACACGCTGCTGCAGCCGACCTTCGTCGTGGACTACCCGACCTCGGTGCGTCCGTTGGCCCGCAACCACCGGTCCGTGCCCGGACTCGTCGAGGCCTGGGACCTGATCATCGCCGGAGTCGAGCTGGCGCCGGCGTACTCAGAGCTCGTGGACCCGGTGGAGCAGCGGCGGCGCCTGGTCGAGCAGTCGGTCAAGGCAGCCGGCGGCGACGCGGAGGCCATGGCACTGGACGAGGATTTCCTGCGCGCTTTGGAGTACGGGGCACCTCCCATGGGCGGCATGGGAATGGGCGTGGACCGGCTGATCATGCTGCTCACGGGAAAGCCGATCCGGGAGACGATTGCATTTCCGGTGCTCAAGCCGGAGAGGTCGTGATGGACACGTTGGCGGCGCTTCTCCCACCCCTGGTGGTCGGCGGCGCATTCGTCGCCATCGCGATTGCGGTGAAACGCCACGCAGATGCCGAACAGCGTGCCGAGGACGACACTGACCGCCCCGAATAACCCCCACCCACGTCTTGCTTGGGGCGGGCGGCATTGACCACGTATACGTGGTCAATGCCCGCTTCAGCAGGCGTCTACGGCTACTGAGGTGGCCTCACGCCTTGTGGAGTGACGGTCGGCCGGATAATTTCTCCCAAATACCGCCGGTAATGCCTTATGCTCGGTGTTTGGCAATTGCCGCGGTCGACCTTTCAGGAGAAATGCACAATGGCGCAAAAAGTGACCGTCCAGCTCGTTGATGACCTCGACGGTGGTCCGGCTGAGGAAACCGTGTCGTTTTCCCTGGATGGGGCCGCCTACGAGATCGATCTCAGCCCCAAGAACGCCAGTGCATTCCGTGCAGCAATGGCTCAGTACGTCGGCCCGGCCCGCCGGCTCGGCGGCCGGTCCACGAGCGGACGTGGCAGTGGCGGCAGACGGCGGACCGGCGCCGGCGACAACCGCACGGCCCAGATCCGTGAGTGGGCGCGCAGCAACGGTCACAAGGTCAACGAGCGGGGCCGCATCCCCGCGACGATCGTCGAGGCGTACGAGAAGGCCAACGCGTGACGGCTGCAGGCTGACAATTCGTCACGGGCGACTCGCCCATACCGGCTCCGCTGGTCACCGACCCGCCGACAGCGCCGCGTCAGCCGCTGGCCGGTGACGGGAAGGTCTCGACCGCCTCGGGCACCGTCACGCCCGTCGCCAGCTGCCAGTACCTCGCTGCGATCGCGTCCACATCGAGCGCTCGAGGCCCCTGCAGGGCGCCGGCGATGGTGACCGAGACGACCCGGACACCCGAGCCAGCGACTTCCTTGTGCAGTGACCGGGCAATGCTGCGCAGCCCGGCTTTGGCCACCCCGACCGCGGCAGCGCTGGTCGAGGCCCGGTCGGCGGCCACACTTCCGGTGAGCAGGATGGCGCCAGACCCCCGCTGGCGCATCGCTGGCGCCACCTCCTGGGCCGCCACCAGCGCACCGGTCACCCCGACCTCCAGGACATGTCGCAGCGCGGTCGGCGTCAAGGTGAGCACCGACCCCTCGGCGTAGGCGGAGCCGTTGTAGACCAGCACCGATGCCTCGCCGAGGTCGCCCGCCACCGAGCGCAGAGCCGCGCGCAGGGCGCTCTCGTCACCCGCGTCCGCGGTTGCGGTGGCCACCGGTACGCCGGCTTCTCGACGTACGACCGAGACCAAGCCATTGAGCGTCGCCGACGAACGCGCGATCAGCCCGACGGACCACCCCTCCCGGGCGAACCGCCGTGCCACCGCGAGCCCCAGACCGGGGCCGGCGGCGACGATCACCACGACCTCAGCCACACCTCACCTGCGCGTCCCGCCGCATCAACCAGCATCGCGGCCCGTCCGCCAGGTCGACCTCGCGAGCAGGGATGAAGCCATGCCGTGCGTAGTAGGCCACGTTGGTGGCGCTGGCTGTCTCCAGGTACGCCGGAGTGCCGGTCCGGTCTGCCGCAGCGAGGACCGGTGCCAGGACCGCTGAGGCGAGACCGCGCCGCTGGTAAGCCGGGTCGGTGGCCAGCACGCCGAGGTACCAGTACGGCCCGGCGTCGGCCGGCACAGCGACGGCTGCGTCGAAGACCGCCCAGCGCTCCCGCTCGACGGCGGTGAAAGTCTCATGCAGCGCAGGCCACGGATCCTCGGCCGGAAGGGTGTATAGCCCGCCAGGCGGATCCCACATGGCGACGGCGGCGCCGCCGCCTGCGACCCACACCTCTCCGCCCATCAGGCGCAGGTCGAGCAGCAGGCCGAAGAACCGGCCTGCGCAGCCGGCATACCGGTCCTCGTACGGCCACACCCATCGCAGCAAGGGGTCGACCGCGAAGGCCGCGACCACACTCTGCAGCGTGCGTTCGCGAGCCGGCGTCGACAGTCGCCCAGCGGTGAGGGTGGAGATTTCGACCACGACCCGATGATGCACCGTGCGAGCGCGACGTTCGCTTCGGGCGTAGCACCCGCGAGCCCGGGAAGCGGAACACCCTCAGGTCCGGGACAGTTGGGGTCGAGTGATAACGAAACAGCACAACCGGACGAACGGTCAGCGTGCGGGACTAGCATGCGAAGGGACAGGGTGACCGGCGAGGCCGCAGTCTCGTCGATCGCGCCACCTGCCCGACCGCTCTCGTGAGGAGCGAAACGAATGTTCGAGAGGTTCACCGACCGCGCGCGGCGAGTTGTCGTCCTGGCCCAGGAAGAGGCCCGGATGCTCAACCACAACTACATCGGGACCGAGCACATCCTGCTCGGCCTCATCCACGAGGGTGAGGGCGTCGCCGCGAAGGCGCTGGAGTCGCTCGGCATCTCCCTGGAGGCCGTCCGGTCCCAGGTCGAGGAGATCATCGGGCAGGGCCAGCAGGCGCCGTCCGGGCACATCCCGTTCACCCCCCGCGCCAAGAAGGTCCTTGAGCTCTCGCTGCGCGAGGCGTTGCAGCTGGGCCACAACTACATCGGCACCGAGCACATCCTGCTCGGCTTGATCCGCGAGGGTGAGGGTGTCGCCGCCCAGGTGCTGGTCAAGCTCGGCGCGGACCTCAACCGGGTGCGCCAGCAGGTCATCCAGCTGCTCTCCGGCTACCAGGGCAAGGAGACGGCCTCCGCGGGTGGGCCTGCAGAAGGTGCGCCGTCGACGTCGCTGGTGCTCGACCAGTTCGGTCGCAACCTGACCCAGCAGGCCCGCGAGGGCAAGCTCGACCCGGTCATCGGGCGCGAGAAGGAGATCGAGCGGGTCATGCAGGTGCTGTCCCGCCGTACGAAGAACAACCCGGTGCTGATCGGCGAGCCCGGGGTCGGCAAGACCGCCGCCGTCGAGGGTCTGGCGCAGGCCATCGTCAAGGGTGAGGTGCCCGAGACCCTCAAGGACAAGCAGCTGTACACCCTCGATCTCGGCGCGCTGGTGGCTGGCAGCCGGTACCGCGGTGACTTCGAGGAGCGGCTCAAGAAGGTGCTCAAGGAGATCCGTACCCGCGGTGACATCATCCTGTTCATCGACGAGCTGCACACGCTGGTTGGTGCCGGTGCCGCCGAGGGCGCGATCGACGCCGCCTCGATCCTCAAGCCGATGCTGGCCCGCGGCGAACTGCAGACCATCGGCGCGACGACCCTCGACGAGTACCGCAAGCACCTCGAGAAGGACGCCGCGCTCGAGCGCCGGTTCCAGCCGATCCAGGTCGCCGAGCCGACGCTGGCGCACACCATCGAGATTCTCAAGGGCCTCCGGGACCGGTACGAGGCCCACCACCGCGTGTCCATCACCGACGGCGCGCTGGTGGCCGCCGCGACGCTGGCCGACCGCTACATCTCCGACCGGTTCCTGCCGGACAAGGCGATCGACCTGATCGACGAGGCCGGTTCCCGGATGCGCATCCGTCGCATGACCGCACCGCCTGACCTGCGGGAGTTCGACGAGCGCATCGCCTCGGTGCGGCGCGAGAAGGAGTCGGCGATCGACTCGCAGGACTTCGAGAAGGCCGCGTCCCTGCGCGACCGGGAGAAGACCCTGCTGCAGGAGAAGGCGCAGCGCGAGAAGGAGTGGAAGGCCGGCGACATGGACGT
>JACCUZ010000173.1 GCA_013698395.1 Sporichthyaceae bacterium | reverse complement strand
GTCGTGGGTGCTGGTGAGCGTGTCGTTGGCGACGCGCGGTCAGACTGATATGCGCGGGTTGGTTACCGCAGGACGGTGCTTTCGGCAGGAGCGGGACCGCGTGTCTAGAACCGAGCGTCGCTGGCTCAAGAGTCAGCTGCTCATAGGTGTTTCGCGGGTCGCTCCACGCGCTGCCACCGCCGGATCGGGTCGACGAAGCAGATCGTGTGCCGCTACTCCTCGAGCACAGCCAGGGACCAACACCAGCCGGCCAGCTCGCGGGCGATCGCGACGTTGGCGATCGTGGGGCGCTTACGGCGCTCGATGAACTTCACCCAGCGTGCGTGGAGCCGTCTGTTGCCCTCGTCGCCGCGGACACGTGCCGTTGCTGGTGCTTGGTCCCAACGATCCCGCATGGTCTTGCCGACGGTGTAGCGGGCGCGGTGGTGCCAGGCAGCCTCGACCAAGAGCCGCCGGACGTGGGTGTTGCCGGTCTTGGTGATCGACCCCTGGACCCGGGACGCGCCGGAGGAGTACTCACTGGGCACTAGGCCGACGAACGAGCCGATGCTGTTGCCGGTGAAGCGGTGCCAGTCGCCGATCTCGACTGCCAGCGCGAATCCGGTCAGGGTGCTGACCCCGCGTAGGCAGCCCAGCCGGTGCACGAGCGGGGTGAACTCCGAGTCAGCAGCCATCCGTCCGATCGCGGCGTCTAGACGATCGCGCTGCGCCTTCACAGTGAGCACGTTCTCGTAGTTGAACTCGAACGTCAGCCCGCTCGCGTGGCTGGCGGTCTTGGTCAGCTCGTCTCGTGCGTCATGGCGCAGCCAGGCATCGTGCTTCCCAGTCCAAGCCTGGCCGCCGTAGTAGACGATCCCGTGCCGCAGCAGGAGCTTCGACAACCGGTGCCGGGCACGCATCAGGTCACCGCGACAATCCTCACGAGCACGGACCAGATCGCGCGCTGACTCCTGGTCCACGGTCGGGATCGCGACCGCGGTGACCTCGTCGAGTCGCAGCAGCCGGGCCAGATGGACCGCGTCCTTCGCATCCGTCTTCACCCGATCACCCGACGGCTTCTGCAGCTTCGAGGGGGCCACGACTTCACACCGGATCCCGGTCGCAACCAGATGACGGCTGAGCCCGAACCCGGTCGGCCCGGCCTCGTAGGCCACCGCGACCGGACCCGGCAGGCCGTCGATCCAGGACCGGATGTGGTCATAGGAGGGAGTCAGCTTGGCTTGGACAAGCTCGCCCGTGACGCCATCGATCGCTGCTGCCGCGACCGATCGTGCGTGCACGTCGAGCCCAACACTCGTACGCTCGGAAAACACCGGGGCCTCCCACAACTGTCGGATAGGCCGAGCAGGTGGCCCCTGCTCGGTAACCCACGAACATGTGTGAGTGAGGCCCCGGCCCGCAACCCCGTCACAGCGACCGGGTCACTCCATACCGTCTAGAGCGGGGGTCGACGAGCTTTGAGTCCCGGTCGCCGACACGCAACGATGTGAAGGGAGTTGCTGGTGTGACTCCCCTAGGGTCGGGGCATGGCGACCCGTACGTCTTCCCCGCCGGGGTCGCGGAGCAAGAGCACGCCCAAGGCCGGTCCCGCTCGCGGGTCGTCCGGCAGCAGCTCGGGCACCCGATCTCGGCGTACCCCCAGCGGCAGCACCGCGATCCGCAAGCCCGGTCGAGGCACAGCGCGCTCCGGGCGACCCGCCCCGCGGGCTGTGCGTAGCGGGGCGGGGCCGGTCTTGCGGTTCTTCTCGATGGTGGGCCGCGGTCTGGCCGCGGTCTGGCTGGGCGTCGCCCATGCCGTCGGTGCCCTGGCCCGCCGCGTCGGGCGCACCGCTCGCGACCTCGACCCCGCGCACCGCCGCGACGGGGTCGGCCTGCTCCTCATCGGCCTGGCGGTGGTCGCCGCTGCCGCCGTGTGGTGGCAGTTGCCGGGCGCGGTCATGGAGACGGCGCGCACGGTCGTCTCCGGGTCGGTCGGCAAGGTGGGCTGGCTCGTCCCGCTGCTGCTGGTCTTCATCGGCTGGCGCAACATGCGCGACCCCGAGCGCAACGGCCCGGCTGGGCGCCAGATCATCGGCTGGACCGCGGTGGCGTTCGGCGTCCTGGGCATCGTGCACATCGC
>JACCUZ010000140.1 GCA_013698395.1 Sporichthyaceae bacterium | reverse complement strand
GCGCGAGCTTCGCTGTTATGCCATGTCCGGCTTCACCTTCCGACCACGGCCGATGGCGCGCAGGGTCTGATCGGGCGGACCGCATGTCGGTATGACAGCAAGATCATCACAAGCCCAATCAGTAGCGGCGGATGCCACGACGGGTTGCGAAGCGCGGGTATGGAAGGTCCCGGGACGAAGCCCGACCAGGAGAGACCCGGATGCGGGCGGAGTTGAGTCCACGGACGTGGTGTACGACGGGCTCGGCGACCTGCGTGTCGTGAGGACGTAGAAGACGGTCACCGCGTGATCCTTCAGAAGACCTGCGAAAGCCGATCTGAAGGAGACCACCACGATGACCGCCAACCCCAGTATCGACCCTGCCGCCTTCCTGGCCGGGCACCTCGAGCGCGCCGAGCCGGACCTGTTGCGCGCGATGCTCAAGACGTTCGTCGAGGCCCTGATGGGCGCCGAGGCCGACGCCATCTGCGGCGCCCCTTACGGGGCGCGCAGCGAGGAGCGGACCAACTCCCGCAACGGCTACCGGGCCCGGGAGTGGGACACCCGCGCCGGCACGATGGATGTGGCGATCCCCAAGCTGCGCTCAGGGTCGTACTTCCCGGACTGGCTGCTCGAGCGCCGGCGCCGAGCGGAGCGGGCGCTGACCACGGTGGTCGCGACCTGCTACCTGCTCGGTGTCAGCACGCGGCGGATGGAGAAGCTGGTCGAGACCCTCGGGATCACCCGGCTGTCGAAGTCCCAGGTCTCGGTGATGGCCAAGGAGCTCGACGAGCAGGTGGAATCCTTCCGCAGCCGCCCGCTCGACGCCGGGCCCTACACGTTCGTCGCGGCGGACGCGCTGGTCCTCAAGGTCCGCGAGGGTGGGCGGGTGGTCAACGTCCACGCGCTGCTCGCGACCGGGGTCAACGCCGACGGGCACCGGGAGATCCTCGGCCTGGACGTCACCTCCGGCGAGGACGGCGCCGGCTGGCTGGCGTTCTTCCGCGGCCTGACCGCCCGCGGCCTGTCCGGGGTCGCGCTGGTCACCTCCGACGCCCACGCCGGGCTGGTCGCCGCTATCGGGGCGACCCTGCCCGGCGCTGCCTGGCAGCGTTGCCGCACCCACTACGCGGTGAACCTGATGAGCGTGTGCCCCAAGGCCAGCTGGCCGTGGGTCAAGACGCTGCTGCACTCGGTCTACGACCAGCCCGACGCCACCTCTGTGCACGCCCAGTACGACCGGGTCCTGGACGCGCTGGCCGAGAAGCTCCCCAAGGTCGCCGAGCATCTCGACGCCGCCCGCGCCGACGTGCTCGCGTTCACCGCGTTCCCCAAGGAGATCTGGCGACAGATCTGGTCCAACAACCCCCAGGAACGGCTCAACCGAGAGATTCGCCGCCGCACCGACGTCGTCGGGATCTTCCCCGCCCGCGACTCCCTGATCCGCCTCGTCGGCGCGGTCCTGGCCGAGCAGCACGACGACTGGTGCGAAGGCCGCCGCTACCTCGGCCTCGACGTCCTCGCGCGGTCCCGCACCAGCCTGCTCGTCGGCGACACCACCGAGGATGTGACCGACCCGATGACACCGCAGGCGATCAGCGCCTAGAGTCCAACCACCGGATCACGTGGTGACCGCTTCACACACCACGTCCGTGGCCTCAACCCTGTCGAGCCCGCGCTTGCACGCTGCTCGGCGCGAGATCGAGGCGGCACACCCGTATCTCTTCATGCACTACTGGTAGTGCGCATGGCCATGCAAGAGCGGCAGCTTTCGCAGTGGTCCAGGCGAATCGACGACACCTGCAGCGCGCTCGGTCGTAGCGTGTGGGCCATGGCGAGGAGGTGGCTGCTGCTGGTTGGGCTGGCCGGCGTCGGGCTCGTCGGCGCCACGGTCGCGGTTCCTCGACTGCGTGCAGTGCCCGAGCCGGCCCTCCTCGACCTTGTCGTGCCACTGGTGCTCTTCGGCTGTTCCCTGCTGCTTGCCCTGCGGTCGAGCAACGCCGCGGCCGGTCTGCTTGCCGCATCGGGCACGTTGTGGTGCGC
>JACCUZ010000117.1 GCA_013698395.1 Sporichthyaceae bacterium | reverse complement strand
GCATGTGGCCGACCGCCTCCTCGACCGGGGCGGCACCCTTGACCGCCTTCTCCACGTCCGAGTCGATGACCGCGGCCACCTGTTCCCAGGTCGGCACCGCAGGAGGCGCCTGCGCGCTGTTCAGCTGCTCACCGAACACCTGCAGCTTCGGGTCCTCGGCGAGCTTGCCCGACTCCCACGCGGCCTTGACCGCCGGCAGGTCACCCAGGGTGGTGTACCACTCCTGCTGTACCTCCGACTCGGACAGCCACCTCACAAGCTTCCAACCCGACTCACGGTTGTCGGAGTCCTTGAAAACGGCCAGGTCACCGCCGCCGACGAACGACGTGCCCGGAGCGGAGTCCTTCCCGGGCAGCGGGGCGACGGCGTACTGCTCCGGCGCAACGCCCGCATCCTCGACCAGGCCGGTGTGCCAGGGTCCGGAGATGAACGATCCGTACTGACCATCGGCGAAGCCGCTCTCGAGCTCACCTGGGTCGAGCAGACGGGTCGGTGACAGGCCCTCGTCGAAGAAGGACTTGTAGTACTCTAGTGCCTCGGTCGTCTCGGCTGAGTCGATGGTGTACTCGGTTCCCGCGTCGTTGGTGACCGCCGCGCCGTTGGACCAGGCGAACGGGAGCACGGTCTGCCAGGACCCGGTCTGACCGGGCTGAATGAACCGCCCCGGTTTTAGTGGAGGGTCAGTTCTCCCGGCTGCGGTTGCTGCTGGGAGGCGATCTGATCGTAGTAGGCCTGCTCGTGCTCGACTGGTGGAACGTAGCCGATCGAGGAGTGGAGCCGGTGCTCGTTGAACCAGTGCACCCAGGAGAGGGTGGCGAGCTCCAGTTCGTCGACGGTCATGAACGGCCCGTCGATCTTCACGCACTCGTTCTTGTAGAGGCCGATGACCGACTCAGCCATGGCGTTGTCGTAGGAGTCCCCGACTGACCCGATCGAGGCGACCGCACCAGCGTCGAGGAGCCGGGTGGAGTAGCGGATCGCGGTGTACTGAGATCCGGCGTCGGAGTGGTGCACGACCCCATCGACGCTGTGACCGGCTCGCTCGCGCACCCACAACGCCATCTCCAACGCGTCCAAGGGCAGCTCGGTGGGCATCCGGTCCGCTGTCCGCCAGCCCACGATGCGGCGCGAGTAGACGTCGCAGACGAAGGCGGTGAACCCTATCCGGGTCGCCGTTGCCGCGTAGGTGAAGTCGACCACCCACAGCTGGTTGGGTCCGGTGGCGGTGAAGTCCCGGTCGACCAGGTCCGGGGGCCGCGGCGTCGCTGGCGCCGGGTCAGGGCGGGTGGTGATGAACTGCCTGCCTCGCACGATGCCCCGCAGGCCCATCTCACGCATGAGGCGCGCGACGGTGCACCGGGCCACGACCACGCCGTCACGTTTGAGGTGATGCCAGACCTTCCGGACCCCGGCGACCCCACGGCCCTTGTCCCGGTCGGCGTGCACCGCGACGATCAACGGCTTGAGCTCGGCGTCGCGGAGACAGCGAGCCGACGCGGCCCGGGTCTTGGCGGCGTAGTAGGTGGACGGGGCGATCTTGCAGCCGTGCTTGGCCAGCACCCGGCAGATCGGCTCGACCCCGAACCGGTTCCGGTGATCGTCGATGAAGGCGGTCACCACGGCAGTCGCGGGTCGAGCTCCCGCGCGAAGAAACTCGAGGCCGCCAACAAGATCTCATTCGCGCGCTTCAGCTCGCGGACCTCGGCCTGCAGCTCCTTGATCTTCTTGCCGTCATCGGTGGTCGTGCCGGGGCGTCGGCCGGCGTCGACGTCAGCCTGCTTGTACCACCCCCGCAGAGTGTCTGGGACAACTCCGACCCGTGGACCGACCCGCAGCACCGCCGCGTTCAGCGACAGGCTCGGGTCCTCTTCACGGGCCTCGACCACCAACCTGACCGCACGCTCACGCAGCTCGTTGGGGTACTTCCTCGGTGCTGGCATGGGTCCACCCTTTCGTGGGTTCAGACCCTCCATCAATCCCGGAGCGGTTCAACCCTCGACCCAACAACCAGGACCTCGGAGAAGCCGGCAGACCGGCGGCACCCACACGCCCCCAACCCCACGCACCGCTACTTCGCCCGCGACCGCCCGCGCGGAACGCCTACAGA
>JACCUZ010000104.1 GCA_013698395.1 Sporichthyaceae bacterium | reverse complement strand
CGGCAGCCAGGGGTAGGGGTCCCGAATCGGTCTCCGCGCCGCCCTTCGCGCGTCCTGGACACCTTCGAGGGCGGGCCCTGGGACGTAGTAGCGCCCCTTGGTCGCTCCGACTGGCCGGAGCAGCTCGAGCTCGACGAGCTGCTTGAGGTCGCGGCTCCCGGTGCGTTCCTCGACCTCGGCGCGCTTGAGGTAGGTGGCCCGGCGGACCCGGTAGCCCAGGGCGGCCTCGTACAGCGCGAGGCCGGCACGGTCGGGCAGGCCGTGGTCAGCCGACACTGAGTCGATCGCCGTCCACATGGCCGTCGCCTGGGCGATCCGGTGTTGGAGTGTCTGTGCCTGCATGTGGTGCGCGCGGAGGTTGAAAGACACCCAGAGGGCGGCCTCGCGGTCCGCGTGCCACGCGCCGGCGCCGGTGTGCGCCACGACGCGGTAGTAGTCGGCGGTGTTCGCTCCGAGCCACTCCTCGATGCTCGAGAACGTCGGGTCGGCCAGACCTCGGCGCGCCAAGACGAGGGTCTGCAGGGCGCGTGCGAGCCGGCCGTTTCCGTCGCGGAACGGATGGATCATCACGAGGTTGAGGTGAGCCATGGCGGCCTGGACCAGTGCGTCGTCACCGGTATCGGTCAGTGATTCGACGAGCTCGTCGACCAGGCTGGGAACCAGGTCGGCGTCCGGTCCCTCGTAGACCTCCATGTCGGTGGCCTCGTCGCGGACATAGATGTTCCCCGTGCGGTAGCGGCCGGGGGACTTGGTCAGGTCGTGGCCGAGCAGCATGAAGTGCATGCTGCGGACCGTGGACGCGTCGAGGACGAAGTGGTCGTCTGGTGCCATCGCCAGGACGTAGCCGAGTGCCTGCCGATAGCCGCGGATCTCGGCGAAGGTCTGCTCGTCCGCGCTCAGTGGCTCCTGGTCGTCGACCGCGGCGGCAGCATCGTCGACCTCGACGACGTAGCCCTCGATGCTGTTGGACCCTCGGATCGCCTGGGCCAGGGCATGGCGCCGCAAGCCGCCCGACCATCGGCGGGGCACCCGTAGGTGCTCGGCCAGGTCGGCTCGCATCGCGTGGATCTCCTCGAGGACCCGGTGGTCTTCGAGGGTGATCGATGGCGTCTGGAAGATCACGTCTGTCCTCATGTCTCTATTCTTGAGACAAGATAGCGGGGAACCGACCTACGTCGCAAGATTGGAGACATCAAGACATCCGAGCGATCGCGCGCTCGACGCGTAGCGCCCCCATGAGGTCCACGGCCTCCGCGCGCGCTCGAAGCGAGCGAAGGGTCAGATGACCTGCGTCGACCGATTCCCGGATGGCACGCGCGAGCTGGTCTTCGTCGACGCCAGCAGCTGACACGTCGATCAGTGATCTGGCGACGTTTGTGACCCGAAAACCTGTGTGCTCATGAACGTCGGACGCAGGGAGTGCCGCGAAGTGGAGGCTCACGGATGGCTCTCGCCGAGCGAACCCGTCGGGGACCGTGAGGTGTACGCGGGAAGACTCGAACTCACCGACGCCGTGCACGGCAAGCGCCGACTCGTGCGAGATCGTGCCTTCCCCCTTGCTCCACAGCGTCCACCGGACGAGGTCGTCGTGCTGCTCCGCGACGCACTCGGCGAGCCGGAAAATGGCGCGACCAACGCGGTACCAGTTGCCTGCCGCCACGTGGTGGGCTTGGGCCTGGTAGGAGTAGCCGATCGCCTTCGCCTGGGCCGCGGTGAAGTAGCAACCCTGCGCAGACGCGAGGGCGAAGAGACGGCGACGGACGTCCCGTCGATCGGAGGACATGGCCCCATCCTTCATGAAAACCTGAGTTTTGGCGTCTCCCTATCCTAGAACTCAAGTCGGGTTGAGGAGAATCGTGTTGCTGCTACCAGCGAGCACACGGCCGTGCACCGCCTGTTGGTTCATCCGTCTGTCGAAGCTGGCGCACCAAGCAGGCCTCGCGGATTGGCCGAGGCGGCTGGCCGTCGTCGCACCCTTGATCACACAGCTTCGGCGTCGGCGAGCTGCTCGAGGTCTGCCACGAACTGGAGCAGGCTCGTGTATGGAATCCGTCGGGACCGGCCAACCTTGACCGATCGGAGTCGCCGGTCGCGCATCAGCTCGTAGACGCGGCTGCGTCCGAGCCCGAGCGCATCGGCGGCTTGCTCGGGTGTCAGCAGGAGCCGCGGCACGCTGCTGCTGCTGTTGGTGTCGGGTGAGTCCACGACAGTCCCTCTCGGTCATTCCTCTTGATGGTGGTGTGCCGCGCAAGCCCCGGCGCAACCGCTGCGGCTGGCGCTGTTTGCGGAGCGTGGTTGACGCCGGTTGCGTTCGGGCTGGCGCGAGGCTGGTGTCGGTGGGTCGCCGCCGCGATCAATCACGGCTGGCCCCGCACCGTGTACTTCTGACGGGCGGCCTGACGGCTGACACCGAGGCCCCCGGCGATGTCGGGCCAGCGGGCGCCGAGCCGTCGGAGCCGGTTCACCTCGCGATCGACTGCGACCGTGGCCTCCTCTCGTTGCGCGACAAGCTCACGCAGCTGCTCCAGCGCGTCGTGGATCGCGTCAGGCGGCGGCTTGCGCGTCTGTACTCGCCTCACTTGGGCGCTTGACGGTCTGCTCGGGGTTCCGTCCGCTGGCTTGGCCATCGCCGTGGCCACCGGGGGCGGCACCCATGACGACGTGATGGCCGTCGCGGTTGGTGCTGGAGGCTGCGCAGACACCAGGGATGCTCGCCGCGCTGACTGGGATCGGATGGTGACGGCGGCTCGGTGTCGTCTCCCTCGGGCCTTCGCGTCCTGTCCGCGGCGGGTCACGGCGCCGCCCCGATCGGCTGCCGGGTGCCGGGTGGGGCCGATGCGGCGTGACAAGCGGTGTTGTCGCCGACCTCGTGAGCCAGAAGAGTCCACATCTGATCTTGGGTTTGGTGCGCGCCCGTTGCGTCGACACGATGGCGACTCGTGTGGCCCGGATGGTGGGCGCCTGGTGTCGGCCTGAGACCGGGGCGCGTCATGCTGTTGAGCCGAGGTCGAGGGCGAGTTGGCCGGCCCCTGGGGTCGGGCGACCCGGCCGGCGGGCTCGAGCAATTGCCGCTGCCGGCGACGGCGGTGGCACGAGCTCGGACATCGCCTGCGCGACGGCCTGATCCCGATCGGCGGTCGCGTGCTGATAGATGAGGGCGGCTCTGGGGGAGGAGTGGCCCATCCGGGTCATGAGCTCCCGCGTGCTCGCCCCGGTCGTGGCAGCCAGGGTGGCGGAGAGGTGCCGTAGGTCGTGGAAGCGGACCTGCGGCAGCCCCGCCTCGGCTCGCGCGCGGGTCCAGTGGACGGTGAAGTTGCGCCGGGCCAGTGGTGCTCCCAGCGGCCCGCAGAACAGCCAGGCACCCGGATCGGGGCCGACCCACCGATCGAGGTGGTCGCTGAGCTCGGGCATCAGGTGTGGCGGGAGGTGGACAGTGCGTCGCCCCGCGTCAGTCTTGGGCGGACCGAGCTCTCGGCCCTGCGCGGTCTCGACGAGCTGGTCGGTGACCGTGACCCGGCCGCGCTCGATGTCGATGCTGGCTCGACGCAGTGCGACCAGCTCTCCCCAGCGAAGTCCCGACCAGGTAGCCAGGAGTACGAGCATCCGCCAGCGCGGCTCGATCGCCTCCGCCAACGCGTGCGCCTCCACCAACGTCGGTGGGACGCGTTCCGGGGTCCGCTCGGCGCCAGCGCCGCGGATTACGCACGGATTGCGGCTCAGCACCTCGTCGACGACGGCGGTGTTGAGGATGCACTTGAGCAGCCGGTACGCCTTCGCGACCGTCGACCGCCCGATGCCGTCCCTGAGCCGAGCGGCGTACCACTGGCGCACCAGGGTGGTGCTGAGTCGCGTCAGCGGTACGGCGCCGAGCTGCGGGACGAGGTGCCGGTTCAGCAGCCCTTGGTAAAGCTCAGCGGTGCGAGGACGTAGGTCGGCGCGACCGGCCAGCCAGGCTGCGGCGTACTCACCGAACGTCAACGTTGATGCCGCCGCGTCGAGCCAGCCACCGCGGTCCTGGTCGGTCTGGACCTTTGCGAGAAATGCGGCTGCCGCCCGCTCGCGTCACGAACGTCGACGGCGCGGTGATTCGGTCGCCGGACGGCGTCCGGTAGCGGGCTTGCCATCGTCCCGACGGCAACCGCCGCACGGCTCCGTAGTCACGTCTGGTCATAAGTTCCTCCACACAGAGGTGTGCATGGAGGGCGCCAACACCCGGTTCGCCGGAATGTTGGTGTCGGGTTCTCGTGCCACTTGGGGCACGGCTGGGGCACGCGCCGAGTCGTTCGGTGCCCGCTTACTCGCTACCCAAGGCATTGACCTGGGGCGATGCATGGAGCGGGTGACCGGGATCGAACCGGCATGGCCAGCTTGGAAGGT
>JACCUZ010000094.1 GCA_013698395.1 Sporichthyaceae bacterium | reverse complement strand
CTGGCAACCCCGTGCCGTACATCGTCATGGAACACGTCGAAGGCTCGACGCTGCGCGACCTGCTGGCCTCCGGCCGGCGCCTGGTCCCCGAGCGGGCGCTGGAGATCGTGGCGGCGGACTACCTAGGGCGGCCGCTGGACGACGTTCGGGCCGAGCTGGAGGAGCTGGGGCTGCGCGTCGACGTCGTACACACGGCCGGGGGTGGCACAGTCGGTACCGTGAAGGACGTCGCTCCCACCGGCGTCGTCGCAGCCGACAGCGTGGTGCGGCTCACCGTGGTGGCCGCCAAGGAGGACGAGGGCTCCGAAGCCGGGGAGGACCGCGAGGACCGCGAGGACGACGACAAGCCCGGCAAGGGCAAGGGGAAGGGACGAGGGTGAGCACCGCAGTGCCGGCCCAGCTCGGTGGCCGCTACGAGATCGGCGAGCTCCTCGGCCGCGGGGGGATGGCCGAGGTCCACCAGGGCCGGGACGCCCGGCTCGGCCGCACCGTGGCGGTGAAGATGCTGCGCCCCGACCTCGCGCGGGACCCGTCCTTCCAGGCCCGGTTCCGCCGGGAGGCCCACTCTGCCGCGTCGCTCAACCACCCCTCGGTCGTCGCGGTCTACGACACCGGTGAGGACGAGTTCGCTGGCAACCCCGTGCCGTACATCGTCATGGAACACGTCGAAGGCTCGACGCTGCGCGACCTGCTGGCCTCCGGCCGGCGCCTGGTCCCCGAGCGGGCGCTGGAGATCACCGACGGCGTGCTGAACGCGCTGGCGTACAGCCACCAGCAGGGCATCGTGCACCGTGACATCAAGCCAGCCAACGTGATGCTCACCAGGGACGGCGAGGTCAAGGTCATGGACTTCGGCATCGCCCGGGCGGTCGCCGACACCGGGGCCACGATGACGCAGACGTCCGCGGTGATCGGTACCGCGCAGTACCTCTCGCCCGAGCAGGCCCGCGGGGAGCAGGTCGACGCACGCAGCGACATCTACTCCACCGGCTGCCTGCTCTACGAGCTGCTGACCGGGCGGCCTCCGTTCGTGGGCGACTCGCCGGTGTCGGTGGCCTACCAGCACGTGCGCGAGGAGCCGGTCCCGCCGTCGGAGTTCGACCCCGACGTACCTGCCAATGCGGATGCGATCGTCCTCAAGGCCCTGGCCAAGGACCGGGCTCACCGCTACCAGAGCGCCGGGGAGATGCGCGCCGACATCGCCGCCGCGCTGGCCGGGCGGCAGGTGGCGGCGCCTGCGGCGTCGGCGACGCAGCGCATCGATCAGACATCGGTGATCGGGCGTACGTCGGCGATCCCGACGGTGCTACCTGAGGAAGACCCGAGGGAACGGCGCGACGGCCGCGGCGGGCGGGCGTTCGCCTACCTCCTGCTCGGGCTGGCGGTGGTCGCGGTGTTCGTCATCGCCGCGCTGCTGGGCCGCAACCTCTTAGGGGGAGGAGGCGGAGAGACGGTGCGGGTGCCGGACCTGACCGGTCTCACCGTGGAGCAGGCGCAGCGCACCCTCCGGGCCGAAGGGCTGCGGCTGGGCGAGCAGACTCAGGAGCCCAGTGAGCAGGTGCCGGAAGGCTCGATCATCAGCCAGACACCCGAGGACGCGAACGAGGTCGAGAAGGGCAGCCTGGTCGACGTGGTCGTCTCGACCGGTGTCGAGGAGACCGTGGTGCCCACGCTGGTGGGGCTCTCGATCGACGAGGCCCGCCAAGCGCTGCGCGAGGCCGACCTCGAGCTGGGCAACACGACCCAGGTGCCCTCCCGGGAGCCGCGCGGGACCGTCACCAAGGTCGAGCCCAAGGAGGGCAAGTCGGTGGAGGTGGGCGAGTCGGTCAACCTGCGCTACGCCAGCGGCAGCAACCGGGTGCCCAACCTCGAGGGCCGGACGGAGAGCGAGGCCCGCAGCGTGCTGGAGGACGCGGGCTTCGTGGCGGGCCAGTCCAGCACGCGGGAGACCCGAGCCGCCGACCCCGGCACCGTCATCGACCAGTCGCCGGGAGCCAGGCAAAGCCTGCGACTGGGCTCGACAGTGACGTTCGTGCTGGCGGTGGCGCCACCTCCCCCCACCGAGACGCCCACCCCCACTCCCACGCCCACCACGACGGACACCGGGGGCACGCCCAGCCCTACGGTGACGCCGCCCTGATCGGGCAGCGGCGAGAACCCGGGGCTTTACCGCGGAGGCGCCACGGGGGCCAGGCCCTCGGCCCGTTGGGGGGCCTCGGGGTCACCGCACGTCACCAGCCAGTTGGCCAGCAGACGGTGCCCCCCCTGCGTGAGCACGGACTCCGGGTGGAACTGCACGCCCTCCACCGGTAGGTCACGGTGCCGCAGGGCCATCACGATCCCGCTGGCGGTGCGGCCGGTGACCTCCAACTCATCGGGCAAGGTCTCCGGGCGGACGGAGAGGGAGTGGTAACGCGTGGCGGTAAACGGTGAGGGCAGCCCGGCCAGCACACCGGATCCCTCGTGCTCGACCTCGCTGGTCTTGCCGTGCAGAAGTTCCGGCGCGCGCTCGACGACCGCTCCATAGGCGACGGCGATCGCCTGGTGACCAAGGCACACACCGAGGACAGGGACCGACCCGGCCACCTCCCGTACCAGGTCGACGGAGATCCCGGCGCGCTCGGGGGTGCCCGGGCCGGGGCTGATCAGCACACCGTCGTACGCCGCCGCGTCGCCGGGCTCGACCTCGTCGTTGCGCACCACTGTGCAGTCCGCGCCGAGCTGCGCGAGGTACTGCACCAGGTTGAAGACGAAGCTGTCGTAGTTGTCCACCACGAGCACCCGCAAAGGCGCGCTCACTGGTCGACGGTCACGTCGAGGAACGGGAGGGCGTTCTCGGCCCATGGGAACACCGTGCTGAACAGCAGCAGCACGACTCCGGCGGCCAGCAGCAGGGCGAGCAGCAACCGGACGGGGAGGGGCCCGGGCAGGTGGCGCCAGATCCAGGGGTACACCTAGGCGCTCCTCATCAGCTCGGGCGGCGGTCCCTGCGACTTGGGCCGCCGCTGCTCTAGATGACCGAAGACGATCAGCCGCTCGTACGACGCCCAGCGCTGGTTGCAGGTGGTCAGTGTGATGAGCCGCTCGGTCGGCTGCACGCCGGACTGGCCAGGCACCGGGTCGATCACCCAGGTGTCCGTCGGGCGCACGATTCGGGTGCGGTCGACGACGTACGTCAGCCAAGCACGCCGGGTCTCGACCACGACCACGTCGTTCGCGCGGACCCGGTCCAGATGGGCGAACGGCTCACCGTTGGTGGCGCGGTGCCCGGCGACGGCGAAGTTGCCCACCTGCCCAGGCATAGCTGTGCGCGGGTAGTGCCCAACGCCGCGCGCGAGCACATCGAGGCTGATGCCCTCGAGCACGGGGACGGAGTAGTCCAAGCCCAGCCTCGGGATTCGTACGAAGGCGAACCCGCGCCCGAAGTCGCCGGGCCGCGGGCCCTTGGCCGCGGTCCCGTCGGTGCCGTCACCGACTGCGCCCGAAGTCGCCGGGCGCTGCCAGTCTTCGCGGATGTCGTCGGCCACCCGGTCCTGCGCGCGGTTTGCC
>JACCUZ010000055.1 GCA_013698395.1 Sporichthyaceae bacterium | reverse complement strand
GTCGCAGCTACCGCCACGCAGGCGCACGTTGCCGGCACCGGCACCGGCACCGGCACCGGCACCGGCAAGGCTCTCGCCGGTCCAGCCCGAGAGTCTGCCTGCAGCATCGGCTGAGGATGTGCTCGCGTGGGTGGCGGGCGAGACCGCGAGTTGGTATCCGGGCATCGGGGGCTCCGGTGCTGGTCTGCGGCTGAGGAAGACCCACGAACGTCCGCGGTGCCGGCTGTACGAGATCGAAATCCGCGGTCGGGACAAGGTCGAGATGATGGTCGTCAAGACTCGCGGCCTCGACGCCAGTCGCCGACGGCGGGACAAGTACGCCGCGACACGGCCGATGCTGACCCCCCCGCTCACCAACGACGACGCCGCCGCGGCGAGCACGGAGTATATGGGCCTCCAGGCCATGCATGTCTCGCTCGGTAAGCGGCCCGGCCGTGGGCTCGCGTCGGTGCAGCCCCTTGGTTTGAGCACGGACCTCGCAGCCGTCGCCATGCAGCACGTCTCGGCACCCTCTCTTCGGGAGTTCGCGCTGCAGCGTTCGCGGGGCATGGCGCCAACTGTTCGTGACCTACCGGCACTGTTGCCGTGGACGAACGCGGGCGCCTGGCTCAAGCGTTACCACGCAGCCGTACCAGCCGATGCGCTACCGGTGCTCCGCGGTGCTCAGAGCGAGGTCGTGGCCATGTTCGAAGGCTTCGCCGGCTTCCTCGGCCCTCGCACCGGCCACCGCGCGCTTCTCGACAAGTTCGCCGACCACGCCGGTCAGGCGGCCGAGATGTTCCTCGGCGACGACCTGCCCACCGCTGCAGCGCATGGTGACTTCGTCGCCCAGAACATGTTCGTGCTGGGCGGCGGCTCCGTCGCCGCGATCGACCCGTTCCCGCAGTGGCAGGCTCCAGTCCTGGAGGATCTCGGCCGAATTCTGGTCGGCGCCCGACTGTTCGAGCCGGACAGCCACCGTCCGGACTACCACGCGGCAAGGCCGCAACCGAGGCCGAGGGAGACCGCACTGCTCTCCGGTTACTTCGGCAGCGGACGGATCCCCGTCGGCCCCATGCGGGTCTACCTCGCCCTGTGCACGCTGGACCGGTGGGCAGACACCGTGAGCAAGGAGCCGCCTGGCCTGCTGCGTCGCCAGGTGCGTAGCTCACGGGTGGCGGCGGCGGGCAAGTACTACCTCCGGGAGCTGCGCCACCAGCTGCCCCTGTTGCTGCCCACCAGTCGTGGATGGAGCGACACCTGGGTGTGACTCGGCGCCGCGGGTGGTCTCACCCCTGTCGGGGTGGCCTCCGCTGCGACCGAGCGCGCAGCGAACGTCGGGCCGCGGTTCGCAGCTCGGCCAGGTTGGGCAGGGAGGCCCGCTTCTGAGCGCGTCGCACCGCATCGCTCGCGCGGACGACCGGTCGAGACCTGACTCGGGCGAGCGATGCCTCGGCCTGCGCCAGCCGGCGCGCCATGTCCTGAACAGACATATCGGCGACCACGACACCACGATCCTGGGGTGCCAATGCCAGTGGGGGAGACCATGACCTGTGCCGTGTTCGAAGTCCATCACCGGTCATCAGTCGACGCCTCGGCTCGGGCGGAACCGATGTGAGGTCGGCGCACCGAGACGCGTCATGGGCGTCGTACCCCAGAAAGGCCGCGACGGCGCCTGTGCGTTGGCGAACGGTCTCCTGATCGCCCGTAGTGAGGATCTGACGCCACGCGTTGGCCCGAGCGGAGTCAATCGGCGCCCGGGTGCTGGTACTTCCGTCCACCAGCCGGGGCGCGCCCTTGGCGGCCTGGACCGCTTGGTGACGCAGCAGGTCATCGGACCAGGGTTCGCCGAGCCAATCCATCAGGTCGCGCAGGGTGGGCTCGGGTTCACCGACGATGTCCTCGTACCGGATGAGAGCGAACCGGTCGCCGCCGAGATCCTTGCCGTGACGGAGAACCTCGAGGTTGGTACTCGTCCAGTAGTCGGCGGCCTCCTCCACGCCGTAGTGAAACTTCTTCGTCAGCGAGGCCACGACCGCGGCAGGGTGACGGCTGATCGCGAGAAACACGGCGTCGGGAAAGACTCGGGCCAGGTCGGCCATGTGCCAGGAGTGGAACGGCGTTTTGTCGCCCCACCGCGCCTTGCCCTGCGAGGTCGCATGCCGCTCGAACATCGGGCCGTAGAAGTCGCGCAGCCGCTCGTCCAGCTCCTCCTCGGACCAGCCCAGACGGGAGTACCACTCGCCGCCATAGCGCCAGTTGGGGATCTGTTTGGTCGCCGCCAACGCTCCGGCAAACCCGGTCTCCTCCCCGATGGCGATGTTCTCGTGACTGTCGAGGATCAGGCGCAGCAGCGTGCTGCCGGAGCGCATCGTGCCGACGACGAAGATGGGTTGGGACACGCGTTCTCCTGTCATCCCGGTCACGCTGGATGAAGCGCTCGCTGGGCGCCGGTGACTCGTGTGGACGAGTCACCGGGGTGCAGCAGCGCCACTGTCCGGCACAGGAGCGCATACGTCAGCACCATCCAGAAGAACTTGTACTCGAAGTTCGAGAGAAAGAATCCTGCAACCAGTGTGCCGACGAGCCCTGTGAGGGGAGGGC
>JACCUZ010000046.1 GCA_013698395.1 Sporichthyaceae bacterium | reverse complement strand
CAAGCCCCCCGGTCCCGTGCTGTTGGTGGGGATGCCTCTGGCCTAGCCCGAGGCATCACCCCACCACCTATCATCGAGAGAGCTCCCGTCCGCGGGGGGACGCGGGAGTCCTGTGACGGAGCCGTGAGGAGCAGGCATGGGTGCCTACATCGTGCGCCGAGTGATCGCGATGCTTCTCATGCTCATCGCCATGAGCATGATCGTCTTCCTGCTGTTCGCGGCCCTCCCGGCGGACCCCGCACGGCTCACCTGCGGCAAGGCGTGCACCCCACAGGTCGTCGAGGCCAACCGGCACCGGCTCGGGCTGGACAAGCCCCTGTATGAGCAGTACGCCGTCTTCGTCAAGGGCATCTTCGCCGGCCGGACCTACGGATCGGGCACCGCGACGTTCGACTGCCCGGCTCCGTGCCTCGGCTACTCCTTCAACAAGGGCGAAGAGGTCACCGCCCTGATCGCCGGCACGCTGCCCATCACGGCACAGCTCGCCCTCGGGGCGTTCGTGCTCTGGATCGTGGTCGGGGTCAGTGTCGGGGTCATCGCCGCCCTGCGCCGTGGCAAGTGGCAAGACCGGACGATCATGGGGCTGGCGCTGGCCGGCTACTCGTTCCCGTCCTTCTTCATCGGGTTGCTGCTCGTCTACTTCGTCCAGATCCGGTGGGGCATCATCGGCTTCGAGGGCTACGTGCGTTTCACCGACGATCCGGTTGGCTGGTTCACCGGGTTCATCCTGCCCTGGACCGCCCTGGCGATGATCTATGCCGCGTTCTACGCCCGGCTCACCCGCAACCAGATGCTCGAGACGATGGGGGAGGACTACATCCGCACCGCCCGGGCCAAGGGCCTGCCGGAGCGGACGGTGATCGGCAAGCACGGTCTGCGAGCCGGCCTGACACCCATCGTCACCGCGGCGGGCCTCGACCTCTCAGCCCTGCTCGGCGGGGCCGTCATCACCGAGTTCGTCTTCAACCTTCCTGGGCTCGGCCGCCTCTCCATCGACTCGGTCCTCGAAGCCGACCTCCCGGTGATCACGGCCACAGTGCTGGTCGCCTCGACGTTCGTCATCGTGGCCAACCTGGTGGTGGACATCCTGTACGCGGTCATCGACCCGAGGGTGAGGCTGGCGTGAGCGAGGCGTTCCTCGACGTCAAGGATCTGCGGGTCCAGTTCCCGACCGAGGACGGCCTGGTCAACGCCGTCGACGGTGTGGACTTCGCCGTCAGCAAGGGCAGAACCTTGGCCATCGTCGGTGAGTCGGGCTCGGGTAAGTCGGTGACCAGCCAGGCGGTCATGGGCCTGGTCAACCGCAAGAGCGCCACGGTCTCCGGACAGGTGTTCCTCGACGGTGAGGAGCTCATCTCCGCCCGGCCCGAGCAGGTGCGCTCCCTGCGCGGCAAGCGGATGGCGATGATCTTCCAGGACCCGCTGTCGTCGCTGCACCCCTTCTACTCGGTAGGCAAGCAGCTGGTCGAGGCCGTCCGGGTGCACCAGGACGTCTCCAAGGACGTCGCGCTGAAGCAGGCCCGGGACATGCTGGACCGGGTCGGCATCCCCAACCCGGACCGGCGGCTCAAGGACTACCCGCACAGCCTTTCGGGCGGCATGCGTCAGCGCGTCATGATCGCCATGGCGCTGCTCAACAGCCCCGAGCTGCTCATCGCCGACGAGCCGACCACGGCTTTGGACGTGACCGTCCAGGCGCAGATCATCAACCTCCTCACCGATCTCCAGCACGAGTTCGGAACCGCGATCGTCCTCATCACCCACGACCTGGGCGTCGTGGCGGACATGGCCGACGACGTCGTCGTGATGTACGGCGGGCGCATCGTCGAGCGCGGCAACGTCGACGACATCTACTACCGTCCCGAGATGCCCTACACCCTTGGCCTGCTGGGGTCGGTGCCGAGGATGGACGTCGACCGCGCGGAGCGTCTGGAGCCGATCCCGGGCCAGCCCCCGTCGCTCATCAGGCTGCCGAAGGGATGCGTCTTCCGGCCCCGGTGCCCCTACCACGAGCTGGTGCCGGGCAACCGGTGCGCGGTGGAGCGCCCGGAACTGCTGCCGGTGACGCCCGACCACGCCGTACGCTGCCACATCGAGCCGGCGCGGCGCCGGGAGATCGCCCTGGAGCGGTTGGGCGTGCACGCGGGCGCGACCGGGTCGACCCTCATGGAGGAGAAGTGACTGTCGTCGACGAGAGCGGCACCAGCGAGGTGCTGCGTCGCGACGACGCGTTGCTACGTGTCGACCAGGTCCAGAAGTACTTTCCGATCACCGGCGGCGGTGTCCTCAAACGCAAGGTCGGCGACGTCAAGGCCGTCGAGAGCATCTCTTTCGACATCGTGCCCGGTGAGACGCTGGGCATCGTCGGCGAGTCCGGCTGTGGCAAGTCCACCGCTGGACGCACCGTCACCAAACTGCTCGATCCCACCGGCGGGACGATCGAGTTCGAAGGCCGAGACATCACCCATCTCTCCCGCAAGGAGATGGTGCCGCTGCGTCGCGAGATGCAGATGATCTTCCAGGACCCCTACTCGTCGCTGAACCCGCGGCACACCGTAGGGGCGATCATCTCGGCGCCGTTCAAGGTGCAGGGTGTCAAGCCGGCCCGTGGAGTGCAGGCCGAGGTCCAGGACCTGATGGCGCGTGTCGGTCTGAACCCCGAGCACTTCAACCGTTACCCCAACGAGTTCTCGGGCGGCCAGCGTCAGCGCATCGGCATCGCCCGCGCTATCGCCCTGCGACCCAAGCTGATCGTCTGCGACGAGCCCGTGTCCGCGCTCGACGTGTCCATCCAGGCACAGGTGGTCAACCTCCTGGAGGACCTCCAGGACGAGTTCCGGCTGGCGTACATCTTCATCGCCCATGACCTCTCGGTGGTCCGTCACATCTCCGACCGCATCGCGGTGATGTACCTCGGGCGGATCATGGAGACCGCCGCCTCCGAGAAGATCTACAGTTCCCCGCGCCACCCGTACACCCATGCACTGACCTCCGCTGTGCCGTTGCCGGACCCCAGGACCGAGCGGGCGCGTGAGCGGATCCTTCTGGAGGGGGATCTGCCGAGCCCCATCGACCCCCCGTCGGGGTGCGTGTTCCGCACCCGGTGCCCCAAGGCCCAGCAGCGCTGCGCCGACGAGGTACCACTGTTGCGCGAACTGGCACCCGGCCATTTCGGCGCCTGCCACTTCCCGGAGGAGAAGCATCTCCTGACGGCCTGACGCGGTCACCGCGACCGCGGCGTCCCGTCGAGCTGGCGGCGCACCGCCGCTTTGCAAGGCGTAAGCACGCTTCGCATGGCGTCTACGCCTGCCCCAGCGGGCATTGACCACGTATACGTGGTCAACGCCGCCAGCCGCCGCCGCACGTG
>JACCUZ010000018.1 GCA_013698395.1 Sporichthyaceae bacterium | reverse complement strand
GTGCTGCGCCGAGCGCCCGCGTTGGTCGGAGTGCTCGTGGCCGCGCTGACGGTGCTCGGTCTGGGCCTGCTCGCTGTCGTCGTCGCCGCCGGCGCGGCAGTGCTGCTCATTCCCTCTCGCCGCGCAGCGAGGGCCGCTTCCCGGCGCGCTGGCGATATCGCCCGTGACCTGCCGCTCGTCGCCGATCTGCTCGCGACCTGTCTGCACGCCGGGGCGACACCGGCCACCGCCCTATCGCTGGTGTGCAACGCCGTGACTGGGCCCCTGTGCTCGGAGCTGAGACCGGTCTCTGCCGCGCTGAGGCTTGGCGTCGACCCCTCCGCTGCGTGGTCCACCGCCGCCCGATCAGGTGGGCCGGTGGCCGGCCTGGCCAGGGCGCTTATTCGGGCGTCGGCCACCGGCGCGCCACTCGCCGCCACGGTTTCCGCGGTCGCCGACGACGCACGGGAACGGGCGCGGTGGGACGCCGAGGCCAGTGCCCGGCGGGCAGGCGTGCGGGCGGTGGGGCCGCTCGCCGTGTGTTTCCTGCCCGCGTTCCTGCTGCTCGGCGTGGTGCCGATCGTCGCTTCGGTCGCCGGCCAGGTCCTGGCCGGCCTGGACTGACTCTCCACAGCAAGCGCAACTCCCTGCCCTGTCCACAGAGTCGGCTATCGACGGCCCGGGGCGCAGCGCAGGCCGCACCGTTGATGTCAGGAGCCGGGAGCACTCGGCATCGACCAGCCGCCGAGCGGCGGCACCAACGAGAAGGAGTGGGCACATGCGAGCACGCGTGGGAGCCCGTCGTCTGCGCGCGGATGACGGCATGGCAACGGCGGAGTACGCCGTGGGAACGGTGGCGGCCTGTGGCTTCGGAGGCATCCTCTACAAGCTGCTGACCAGCGGCGCGGTCCAGGATCTGCTCAAGAGCGTCATCGAGCGGGCCCTGAACCTCGGGTTCTGAGCGACCGTGATCGTGGCCCCGCACCTGCGCCGGCGTCCCCGTTGTGGGCGCCGCGCGCGGGGCTCCGACCGAAGCGTTGAGCGGGGCATGGTCACGGCCGAGCTAGCCCTGGCGCTCCCAGCAGTTGTCGTCGTGACCGTCCTGTGCGTCTGGGCGGTCGCGGCTGCAGCGGTGCACGTCCGATGCCTGGACGCGGCCCGCAGCGGTGCACGAGAGCTAGCCCGCGGCGAGCTCCCCGGCCGGGTCAACCAGGTGACGGCGGACCGGGCACCCGCCGGTGCCCGGATAACTCTCCTGCACCTCGGCGGTGGCCTCGTCGCGGTCCAGGTCCGGAGCCAGGTGCGGCTACCTGTCGGCTGGGACGGTGGCCCGGCCGTGACCGTCGGGGGCCGAGTGGTGGCCACCACCGAGGACTCCGGCGGGACATCGTGACACCGCGCCGATGGCCCGCGCTGCGGCGCTGCACGCAACGCTGGCCGGGATGCGAACTCCGCCGCGCCGGACGCCACGAGGCGGGCTCTGCCGGACTCTTTGCGGTCTGGGCGGTGTCGGTGGTCCTAGCGGGCACCCTAGGCGTGCTGGGCTGGGCGGCGGCGGTCGAGACACGGCAACGGGCTGATGCAGCGGCTGACCTGTCCGCGCTGTCTGCGGCCCAGGCAGCGCGCCGCGGCGACGCTGCCTGTCAGGAGGCTGCTGAGGTCGCCGCCGCCATGAACGCTCAGGTGTCCGACTGCGTCGTAGACACGAACGGCACCGTCGACCTCGCGGTGGAGGTGGCAGTTCCCGCTTCCTGGTTGCGGGTTCTTGACGTGCCATCGGCCCGGGCGCAGGCCCGGGCCGGTGTGCCGATGCAGGTGGGGTCGGTCCCCTCGCGACGCTAGGGCAGGTCGCGGTGCCGGCCGCCGGTGCTCGTCTCGGAGCTGGCGTCGGTGTGATGGTCGACCACCCGCTCGTCACCCGAGGTGGATCCCGTCGGTGCGCTGGTCTCAGCGGCCGAGGTGGACCCGGTGGTCGACTCGTCGTGGTCGTGGTCGTGGTCGTGGCCGGGGGTTGACCTGTGGTCATGCGCATCTGTGCTGCCCGCCCCGGTCGCGCCCGCAGCACCACCGACACCGGCGCCCGCGGCCGTCGAACTTGGCGTGTTCACCGGGCGGGTCTCTGTCAGCTGGCTCGCGAGGCGCTCGTTCTCTTCGCGCAACGCGGCCCGCTCCTCCTCCAGGTGCTTCACCGAGTCGCGCTGGCTGCGCTTGGCCTCCTTGCGCTGTGCCCGCTTCCGCCGGGCGCGGCCCATCGAGGCGGAGATGGCCCAGACACCGAGGAGGAACGTCAGCATGGTGGCCGCACCGGCAACGAACACTCCGGCGATCGTCGTCGTGATGGTCTGGCCGAGGATCTCGACGGTGGCGCTCTCGCCCGCGTCAAGCATGGCACCGACGGCGACGGCCGCCGCGAGCACGACAAGCAACAGACCGAGCAGAAGCATGGTGGAACTCCCTTCGATGCGGGCCTACTGCCCAGCTGCCCGCCCTTCTATGCACGTGGCGCTGCGTAGCACCACATTCAGTAACCGGACGGCGCCCGCTTTGTCCAGCGGATCGTTGCCGTTGCCACACTTGGGCGACTGCACGCACGACGGGCAGCCCTCGACGCACTCGCAGGCCGCGATCGCGTCCCGGGTCGCCGTCAGCCACTCCATTGCGGCCGTGTGCCCCCGTTCGGCGAACCCCGCGCCACCCGGGTGACCGTCGTAGACGAACACGGTCATCCGGCCGGTATCCGCATGGTGGGCGGTCGACACACCACCGATGTCCCAGCGGTCGCAGGTCGCGAACAGTGGCAGCAGCCCGATCGACGCGTGCTCGGCCGCGTGCGCTGACCCGGGGACGTCGGCTGGCGCCAGTCCCGCAAGAGCCAGCCCCTCGACGTCCACCGTCCACCACACGGCCCGAGTGCGCAGGTGCCGTGGCGGTAGGTCCAGCGGCTCCTCACCCATGACCTCGCCGGTGAGAGCGCGACGGCGAAGGAACGACACGACCTGGTTGGTCACCTGCACCGTCCCCAGCGCCACTGCCGCGTGGCGCCCCCACCGCGCCGTGGTCGATGTGTCCACGACGGATATGTCGGTCACGTCGCGGGCGACTGTGGTGAAGTCCGGGGTGGCCGGGCGCAGCATCGCCACCTGTTCGTCCAGGTCCAGGGCGCTCACGAGGTAGGTCTCCCCTTGGTGGACGTAGACCGCGCCCGCGTGCACGGTCGTGTGGGCAGCACCGCCGTCGACGGTCCCGAGCAGCCGCCCGGTCGCCTCCTCGACCAACCCCACCGGCCGGCCGCCGACCCCGCGAATGTCGGCCAGGTCGCTGGCCCGCTCCGGCCGGGTCCAGTGCAGCCCCGTGGGGCGGCGCCTGAGCAGGCCTCGCCCGACCAGGTGGTCGGCCACCTCGCTCGCGTGGGGCCCGAAGGTGAGCAGATCGTCGCCGGTCAGCGGCAGTTCCGCCGCGGCCGCGCACAGGTGCGGGGCAAGGACGTGGGGGTTCCCGGGGTCCAGAACGGTGGCTTCGACCGGCCGGCCGAACAGCATCTCCGGGTGGTGGGTCAGGTAGGTGTCCAGCGGGTCGTCGCGCGCGACCAGTACCGCGAGCGCGCCCTGCCCGGCGCGCCCTGCGCGCCCCGCCTGCTGCCACAGCGATGCCCGGGTCCCGGGCCATCCGGCGAGCAGCACCACGTCCAGACCGGCGACGTCAACCCCCAGCTCGAGCGCTGTCGTCGAGGCGACTCCCAGCAGCACTCCGGACTGAAGGGCGGCCTCCAGGGCGCGCCGCTCCTCCGGCAGGTAGCCGGCCCGGTACGCCGCGACCCGGTCCACCAGGGAGGGGTCCACCTCTCCCAGCAACCGGCGGGCCGTCGAGGCGACTGTCTCCGCGGCCCGGCGGGAGCGGACGAAGGCCACCGTCCGGGTGCCCGCCGCGACCAGGTCGGTCAGCAGGTCGGCGACCTCAGCGGTCGCGGACCGGCGTACGGGCGCCTCGTGCTCGCCGGCCAGGTTGGTCAGCGGTGGCTCCCACAAGGCGAACAGGAGCTCACCGCGGGGCGAGCCGTCGGTGGTCACCGGCACCACCTCGTGCCCAACGAGCCGCGCGCCGGAGAGCTCCGGGTCCGAGACCGTGGCGGACGCGAGCACGAACACCGGCGAGCTGCCGTAGTGCGCGCACACTCGTTGCAGCCGTCTCAGCACCGACGCAACGTGCGAGCCGAACACCCCGCGGTAGCGGTGGCACTCGTCGACGACGACGTAACGCAGATCCCGCAGGAAGCGGGCCCACCGCTGGTGCCCGGGCAGGATCGAGCGGTGCAGCATGTCCGGGTTGGTCAGGACGTACGACGCGTGCCGGCGGACCCAGTCCCGGGACTCGGTCGGGGTGTCCCCGTCGAAGGCCGCGGCGCGGATCCCTGGGAGGCGCAGCGCTGTCAGCGCCCGGAGCTGGTCGGCGGCGAGCGACTTGGTCGGCGAGAGGTAGAGCGTCGTGGGTGTCCGCTCCAGCCCCGGGTCGCCCGACCCCTCGAGGGCGGCGGTCAGGGCCGGGATGAGGTAGCACAGCGACTTGCCCGAAGCCGTGCCGGTCGCCACCACAGCGGACCGGCCGGCCCGCACCAGCTCGGCGGCCTCCACCTGGTGCGACCACGGGGCCTCGACCCCGATCCGGGTGAGGGCACCGACAAGGTCGGCATGGACCCAGGGCGGCCAGGCCCTGCGTACTCCCTCCCGCGCGGGTACCCGCTCGACGTGAGTCAGCCGGTCCCGCCGGCCCCCCGCCGCCAGCAGGGTCGCCAGCCGGTCGTCGGCGGACCGGTCACCCACCGCCGCAGTCTGTCAGGCGGCCCGGACGCGCAGGGTCAGAGGACCTCGGCGATCATGGCCGCGGCCCGTGCCGCCCCATCGGCCTCGACCGGCTGGTAGGCCACCGGTCGACCGATCTCCGCCGCGATCGCCTCGGCGATGGCCTCGGGAGTGGCCGTGTCGAAGTCCATGCAGCGACCCGACCGGTAGCGCGCGAGGCGGTGGCGAACGTGAAAGGTCTGCTCGAAGTGGTGGCGTAGGGGAAAGTAGAGAAACGGCCGGCCGGTGGCGGTCAGCTCCATCGTCGTCGTGAGGCCGCCCTGCACAACTGCGAGGTCGCAGGCGGCCAGGTGCCGGTACAGGTCGTGGACATAGGCCCGGACCTCGAGCCCCTCGTGCGCCTGGAAGGCCGTCGGGTCGATGCGAGGTCCGGCCACGACCACCATGCGCAGGCCCGGCACCCGTGCCTTGGCCGCGGGGAAAGCGTCGACGACCCGGCGCAACAGGTGCCCGCCGACCCCCGACCCGCCGACGGTCACCACGCACACCTGCTCGTCGGGCAGGTAGCCCAGCTCCCCGCGCAGAGCCGGGCGGTCGGCGAACTGGGCCGGGTCGAACCCGGTGACGTAGCCCGCGAAGTCGTAGTGCTCCTGTGTCCAGTGCCGGATCAGCGGCAGGTCCGGCCCGAAGGCGTCGGGGACCACGTCGTCGAGGTTGCCGACGAAGACGGCGCGGTCACGCACCCGCGGGAAGCGCGCGATGTGCTCGATCATCTCGGCGTTGTAGTCGGCGGTCAGGAAGGCCTCGTGCTGTCCGCCGTCGGGCATCGGCAGCCAGCCGACGAAGTCGGTCATCCAGACGTAGGCCGCGCGCTTCTGCTCCGGGTTCTCGTGCAGGTAGTAGTCGAGCTCCCAGGCCTCGTCTCCGATCCAGAGGTCGTAGGGGTCGTCGCGGACGATGTCGTGGAAGACCATGAAGTTGTTGAGCAGGATCTCGTCCATCCGGCGGATCGCCTGGAAGCAGTGCAGGTCGTGCTCGGCGCTCTCGCTCTCGATGTGCCGGGACTCGTTGGCGAGGAAGGCGCTCGCCGGGTGGATGCGCTCGCCGTTGGCCTCCAGCACCGTCGTGACCGGGTGCTGCGCGAGCCAGTCGATCTCGAGGTCGGGATGGAGCTTGCGCAGCTCGTCGGCGATCGCCACGTCGCGCTGGGCATGCCCGAGGCCGATCGGAGAGGAGATGTAGAGGGCCCGCTTGCGGCGGCTGCGCCCACGCGTCCAGCGCGCCGGCCGGTGGGGGGCGACGAAGTTCCGGATCGCCAGGTTGACCGCGACCGGGTCTCGCACGTGGGGGAAGTGCCCGCTCCCGGACAACGTGAGGAGCGCACCACGGGTCGCTTCGGCCAGGGCTTCCCCGCGGGTGTGCGGGCTGATGGCGTCCTCGTCGCCGTGGATGACCAGCACGGGGCAGGTCACCCGCTCGCACAACCTGCGCAGCTCCTGCTCGGCCACGGCCGGTGCGGTCGTGGCGGCCAGCAGGGTGGGGCCGTCGGTCTCCAGCGCCCAGCCGACGGCGTCCTCGGTGGGCTTGGTCGAGTGCGGCTCAATGAGGCACTGCGAGATGAAGAACTCGACGAAGCCCGGGTAGTCCCTCAGCCAGTAGTGCGCGTTGTACTTCGCCCAGCCCTTGTCGGTGTCGAGCGGCTCGTCGAAGGGATGGACTGTGCGGTACGGGTGCGCGGGGGCGATCGGCAGGGACGGCGCGACGAAGACGGCGCCGCTGACCCGGTCCGGGTGCTCGGCCGCGAGCAGCAGGGCGCGCTGCGCGCCGAGCGAGAGCGACACCAGGAAGGCGGCAACCGTCCCGGTCGCGTCCAGCACGGCGAGCGCATCGGAGGCGAACTCTCGCTCGGCGTAGGCCGCGGGGTCGCCCGGCCGGTCGGAGCGGCCGTTGCCCCGCCCGTCGAAGGTGACGACCCGGGCGTGCCGTGCCAGGTGGGGGATCTGCATCTTCCAGTGCCGGGAGTGGATCAGCGACCACGTCGGCAGGAGCAGGACGGTCGGCTCGCCGCCGCCGTAGACCTCGTAGGAGATCCGGACGCCGTCGCGCTCGACGTACCCGGACTCGTCCGGGTAGCGCGCGCGGGTCTGCTCCCGCACCGGGTCACGACCGCTCATCGAGCCACCCGTCGATCCAGGCGAGCAGTTCGCGGTGGCCGGTCTCGACGCCGGACGCCCGCTCGAGCATGATCCCGAGGTTGAGGGTCATGACGAGCGATACCAGCGCGTCCAGCGGCATGTCGATGCGGTAGTCCTCGCGCGGCCCAGCGAAGGCCTCGGTCAGCACGGCTCGCCACTGGGCGTCGACGGCAGCCAGCCGCGAGCGCAGCCCGTCGTTGTTCCACGCCAGTGCCTGCAGCTCGAGCCAGACCTTCTGGTAGGTCTCGTCGGCGCCGGTCAGGTATCCCATGGCGGTGCGCCACTTCTCGACGACCGGCACCTCGGCCGCGTACAACGCTCGTTGCCGCTCGACGAGCCGCTCGGTGAAGCGCTCGAGGCACCGCGCGAGGACGTTCTCAATCGAGCCGAAGTAGTAGTGGACGAGGCCGTGGTTGACACCCGCCGCCTGGGCCAGCCGCCGGGTGGTGATGCCGGCATGGCCGACCTCCACGAGCAGCCGTTCGGCCGCGTCGAGCAGCGCGTCCTCGACGAACGGGCGGCCCGACCGCGCGGGCTGCCCAGCGGTCACGTCCAGGCCCACAACACGTTGATGATCCGCCAACCCGCCTGGTCTCGCACCAGGTGCAGGTACTCCCGGTACACGGCAGAGCGGACGACCACTGCCGCGATGTCGCCGTGGACATCGACGACCTCCACGTCGATCGCCCGGTCGGGCACGTCCCGGCTTCGCCCTCTCCCCTCGGCGGTGGCCCCGACCAGCCACGCCGCGGACAGTTCGTCGAGCTCCCCGTCCGGGCCGGGGGAGCGCTTGGCCAGCGAGGGATGCAGCGCCCGTCTCATCCGGTCGACGTCGCCGTCGAACCAGCCGTCGAGGTAATCCAGGGCTGCTCCGACGAGTTGCTCCCTGACCCCCACCTCGTCTAGTCGCATCGCGTCCATGGCCACCTCTCGCGCCCATCGTCCGTGGTTAGTCGAATGACCAATACGCTTGACCAAAGAGTTGCGGCTGTCAAGGGGTGTTTGTGGGGCGGTTGATGTCCGCCCTCCCGCAGCTGTCGCAGGTGGCTCGTGGCTGATGCGCCCAACGCCGTGCTGCGGGGCCATGCTCTGATCGGTAGTGGTTGAATGCGCCCTGGTGAACGGGGCAGACCCGGCCCGCACGACCGTCCGGCTCGACCAGGATCTCTCAGGAGGACTCGTGGACCTCTCCCTCTCGACGCGTACCGAGGGCGACCGCACCATCGTCGAAGTCGGAGGCGAGATCGACGTCTACACCGCGCCGCGGCTGCGCGAGCAGCTGGTCGACCTGGTGGCTGACGGCAAGTACCACCTCGTCGTCGACATGGAACGGGTGGACTTCCTGGACTCGACCGGCCTAGGTGTCCTCGTCGGCGGCCTCAAGCGCGTCCGCGCACACGACGGCTCCCTGCGTCTGGTGTGCCCTCAGGAACGGATCCTGAAGATCTTCCGGATCACCGGGTTGACGAAGGTCTTCCCGATCCACTCCTCGGTGGACGAGGCGGTCGCCGCCACCGAATGACGCCGATCCGGTCCACCCGTTCGAGGAAGGCCAGCGTGGCGACCGTTGAGCTCAGCTTCAGCGCCCTGCCGGCGCACGTGCGGACGGCCCGGCTCGTCGCCGCCGCCGTCGCGCGCAGGTCCGGGGTGGACGAGGCCGTGCTCGACGAGGTCCGCCTCGCCGTCGGTGAGGCTTGCTCGCGGGCGGTGCACCTGCATCGCAGGCACTGCCCCGACCGCCCGGTCATGGTCACGCTGACCGATGACTCCGACGCCTTCCGGGTAGCGGTCACCGACCAGGGGCCGAGCGACGACGCCGTGGACGAGGAGCCCGGCCTGCAGGCGCTCGCCGAGTCCTCGGACGCCGACGTCGAGCTCCTTGACGACCTGGTACCCCCTGGCGTTGGGCTCGCCGTAATCAGCGGGCTGGTCGACGACGTCTCGGTCGAGCGCGGGACCGGTGCCGACGGCCGCGGCCTGGTCGTCCGGATGGCCTGGCCCACGTCCTCCTGAGCCGGCTGCTCCGCCGGGTTCGGTCGGAACGGATCTGCCCGACCGCGTAGACTCCGCCCGCGCTGGCAACCCCGCCCTTTCGGCTGCGGGTCGGCGCAGGCACGTCATCGGGTGTCCCCCACCGTCGGGGCGCACCCCCGTCAAGGAGGACGCATGTCGGGGCTCACCCTTGCCGCGAGCGGCGAGACGCTTGACCTGAGCGGCGCCAACATCAGCTACGTCGTGGTCGTGGCGGCGATCGCGCTGGTGGCGCTCGGCTTCGCGGTCGCGCTGCGCAGCAGCGTTCTCGCCGCCGGAGAGGGCACCGAGCGGATGCAGAGCATCGCAGCGGCCGTGCAAGAGGGCGCCACGGCGTTCCTCACCCGGCAGTTCAAGACCCTTGCGGCGTTCGCGGTGCTGGCTTTGGTCCTGCTCACCGTCCTGCCGGCCGACGACGCGTCGATCCGCATAGGACGCTCGGTGTTCTTCGTCGTCGGCGCGTCGTTCTCCGCGTTCATCGCGTACGCCGGCATGGGGCTCGCGACCCGTGCCAACCTGCGGGTTGCGGCCGCGGCCCGGGAGGCCGACGGTGCCGCAACCGCCATGCAGATCGCGTTCCGAACCGGCGGTGTGGTCGGGTTCTTGACCGTCGGCCTCGGCCTGCTCGGTGCCGCGACGGTCGTCTTCCTCTACGAGGGCGACGCCCCGACGGTGCTGGAAGGCTTCGGTTTCGGGGCAGCCCTGCTGGCGATGTTCATCCGGGTCGGTGGCGGCATCTTCACCAAGGCGGCCGACGTCGGCGCCGACCTGGTCGGCAAGGTGGAGCAGAACATCCCCGAGGACGACCCCCGGAACGCCGCGACCATCGCGGACAACGTCGGCGACAACGTCGGTGACTGCGCGGGCATGGCCGCCGACCTCTTCGAGTCCTACGCCGTCATGCTCGTGGCGGCTCTCATCCTCGGCAAGGCGGCGTTCGGGGAGGAGGGCCTGGTCTTTCCGTTGATCGTCCCCGCGATCGGCGTCGTCACGGCGATCATCGGCGTCTTCCTCACCAAGCTGCGGCCGACCGACAAGAGTGGCATGCAGGCGATCAACCGCGCGTTCTTCACCTCGGCGGCGATCTCCGCGGCGCTGTGCGCGGTCGCCGCCTTCCTCTACCTGCCCGGATCGCTGTCGGGGCTGACGGACGTTCCCGACGACATCGTGTCCGACGCCGGCGACCGGGACCCGCGTCTGCTCGCCATCGGCGCCGTGGTCATCGGCATCGTGCTCGCCTCCCTGATCCAGCTGCTCACCGGGTACTTCACCGAGAGCAGCCGGCGCCCGGTCCAGGACATCGGCCGTACGTCGCTGACCGGGCCGGCGACGGTGATCCTCTCCGGGTTCACCGTGGGCCTCGAGTCCGCCGTCTACACGGCGCTGCTCATCGGCAGCGCCGTCTTCGGGGCGTACCTGCTCGGCGGCGGCTCGGTCATCCTCGGTCTGTTCTGCGTGGCGCTGGCCGGCACCGGCCTGCTCACCACCGTCGGCGTCATCGTCGCCATGGACACCTTCGGCCCGATCTCGGACAACGCCCAGGGCATCGCCGAGATGTCCGGCGACATCGACGCGGCGGGCGCCCGGGTCCTCACCGACCTCGACGCGGTCGGCAACACCACCAAGGCGATCACCAAGGGCATCGCCATCTCGACCGCGGTTCTCGCCGCCACCGCCTTGTTCGGGTCGTTCACCGACTCCGTAAAGACGGCGGTTGCCGACACCGGCGCGACCCTCGAGGACAACGTCCGTAACCTCCAGTACGACGGGGTCCTCAACGTCTCCGACCCCAAGAACCTCGTGGGCCTGATCATCGGGGCCTCCGTCGTCTTCATGTTCTCCTCGCTGGCCATCAACGCGGTGACCCGGGCGGCCGGCGCCATCGTGTTCGAGGTGCGCCGGCAGTTCCGCGAGATTCCGGGCATCATGGAGGGCACCGGCAAGCCGGAGTACGGCAAGGTCGTCGACATCTGCACCCGCGACTCGCTGCGGGAGCTCGCCACGCCGGGGTTGCTGGCCGTCCTTTCACCCATCGCCGTCGGCTTCGGCCTAGGCGTCGGCGCCCTTGGGTCCTTCCTGGCCGGAGCAATCGCGGCAGGCACGCTGATGGCGATCATGCTGGCGAACTCCGGCGGCGCCTGGGACAACGCGAAGAAGATGGTGGAGGACGGCGCCCACGGGGGAAAGGGCTCGCCGGCGCACGAGGCCACCATCATCGGCGACACCGTCGGCGACCCGTTCAAGGACACCGCTGGACCGGCCATCAACCCGCTCATCAAGGTGATGAACCTGGTGTCGCTGCTGATCGCACCGGCCATCGTGTCGCTGTCGGTGGGTGACGATGCAAGCGCCGGCACCCGGGTCCTCGTCGCGCTTGTCGCGGCCGCCGTCATCGTCGGCGCGGTCGTCTTCTCCAAGCGCAAGAGCATCGCGGTGGCCGAGGAGAAGGCCGAGGCCGGCGTCGCCCAGATCTGAGCGCGCTTGACACGACGGGGGACCCGACCCGCAGACTCCGCACCGTCACCGCTGCACCCGGCGTCCGGAAAGTGAGGCACGTGGCTGCCAC
>JACCUZ010000014.1 GCA_013698395.1 Sporichthyaceae bacterium | reverse complement strand
ACGCGCAGGGTCGAATGACGTGGTCGGCGTGCTTACGGTCATGTTGTGGCCTCCTCATTCGGTGCGCAGGCGCCCGCGCATACCCACCGCAGAACCCGGCTCAGGTGTCACAGACTTCCCGAAGTTGTGGGCTATTTCGCCGCGACCTGCCGGTGCGTCCATGGCGGTGACGCGGCCGGTCGGATCGGTGAGTGTGAAGGCACTTCCTGCGAGCGCCATCGAGTCCATGTCGACTGAGCCCGATCGGTGCAGGCGGGGGACCCGGCGTGACCGTCCGTTCGTGAGGGTGATGACGATGGACGACGTCATCGCGGGTCCGGACTGTGACAGCTGTGCGGCGACAGCGGCTGTGAGGGAGTGATGCTTCGCTGTCGTGGCGGCAGCACCAGCCTCTTCCACCAGAAGATGCAGCCCCGAGCCGGAGCCCAAACGAACCCGGACCAGCGCCGCCGCCTGATCCGAGCTTGCCGCGCCGCTCCATACCACCTGACCGTGCGCCTGATGTGACGGCAGCACGTGCCGCACCGCCGCCGCGACCAGCCGGCGGACGATCACCGGATCCGGACCGCGATACGACGACTCAACGAGCCCGGCCACTCGAGGGTCGGCCAGGTGTGCCCGTGGCGAGACGTAGGCAACATCGCTAGCCACTGCCCGCGCACCGATGCGCCGTACGAGCACGATCGGCCCGGCGCCCGCACCAAGGCTTGTCACGAGTACGCCGTCGTCGATGTCCTCGGCTCGCCAGCGCCGGACCAGCCGCCCGCCTGCTTTCACCGTCAGTTGGGTGGAGAGTTCGACGCGGCCGGGACCGGGTCTACCCAACGCCACGACGTGCACTCGACCGTCGGTTCCTCGGCCGGACCAGGAGGTGAGATCGTCGTCGTTCTCTATGGATCCGGCGTCGACCAGGTTGAGCAACCCTGAGGTAGTCGGCTCGTGCACTGCCCATACCGCCATCGGACCTGCTACGGAGTCGGCCTGGCCGTGGCCGCATGCGATGAGAGCCAGTCGGCTTCGGTCACGCAGCTCGCCGGCGTAGAGCAGCTTTCTCTCAGCGCACGTTTCCGCGGGAACGCGAGCCAGAGCACGACGCCTGAATGCAGAGGTCTCGACGAGTTCGCCGCGCGGTCGCCACGTCAGCGCAGGGTGGCTATCCGTTGCGCCCTGTTCTGAGGGACGTGCGCCGGCAGATGGCGAGGCCTCGGGACCTGCGGGCACACCAGTGAACGTCGTCATGAACTCGGGGGCCGCCGGCAGCACTGTGCCCGCGATGACGATGCCCGCAATGGCTCGCCGGAGCCGCGGGTCGACACTTCGACCCGACCAGCGCGCCGCAGCCACGGACGAGATCTCGTCAGTGCCGCGTGAGACGCTGCCAGCCTTGAAGCACTCGTTCATCTCGCTGGTAGGAGCCCCCTCGTCATCGTTTCCTGCCAAAGACTGGCCGCACCTGTACGTCGTTCCAGAAAGCAACGTGGTTCTTGATCCGCCGCGCGAGGGGGGACGGGTGGCGGTAGGTCCAAGCGGCGTTGCGGGACGTCGCACCACCGACGGTCGCGGTGAAGTAGCCCGCGACACCTTTCCAGAAGCAAAGGCTGCGGGCTCGCGTCGGAGTGAGGTGCTGCCACGCCACCGAGTCGGGCGGAAAGTACACGTTGCCCTCGACCCGCACGGTGTGATCACTGCGGGCTAGCACGACGCCGTTGAAGACGGCTTCCATCGTCGTGGTCATGCGGCGCGCCGACCTGCGACGAGCAGCCCGTAACCGAGGACGCCTTGCTGCACCGCCGTGGCCGCTTGCGCGCTCAGCTGCAGCACGCGGTCGACGTCGACGCCTTGCAGCGCGGCACCGCTTCGGGTCACGGACCGCAGCACGGTGACGCGCGCACGCACCTGCTCGACCATCGCGGCCAGGGCTTCGTCGTGGTCCTCGGCCGCAAGCCGCTCGAGCCCTGCCGCGGCGAGGATGTCGGCGTACCCGTCGAGCGGTTTGGCGTCAGCGAGACAGGCCACCCAGCCCGCGAGACCCGCGAGGTCCGGCGGAAGCCCCGCGGCGCTGACGGTGACGTCGGTCAGCCCGACGCGTCCGCCCGGGGCAAGCACCCGGGCCAGTTCAGCGGCGGCAGTCGTCTTGTCCGGGAAGGTGCAGAAGGCGCACTCGGAGATGACAGCGTCAAAGGCATCATCGGGAAAGGGCAACTGCTCGGCGTCGCCGAGCTGGAAGCGGACGCGCTCCGCGAGACCGGCCGCCTGCGCCGCTGCACTTGCGCGCGCGACGGAGGCCGCGGCGAGATCGACGCCGTCGACGCTCACCCCGAACTCCTGGGCGAGCAGCAGCGCGGTCGTTCCCGGGCCGCTTGCCAGGTCGAGCACCCGCTCCCCGGATTGCAGACCGGCGACCGTCGCCAGCCGGCGCGTCAACGGCCGGCCGCCCGGGTGGAAGCTGTCGCCGAGCACCAGCGCGACCGCATCACTGGAGTACGCCGCGGCGCAGCACGCCTTTACCTCTGCGGCCGACAGACCCGCAGGGGTCACGGGATGATCCGCCGTCCGGTGTTGGTGCTGTCCGGCGCCACGACGACGTGGCCGTGGTTTCCGTTGGTGCGCGCGACCCGCGAACCGTAGCGAGAAGGGGCCACCAGATCTTGGAGCTGGGTGGCGTTGGGCACGACGTCAGCGACGGCCACTCCCGACATCTGCTCGCGGACCTGTTCGCGGTAGCCGACCGAGTTGTAGGCGCAGAACGGGATGAGTCGGCCGTCGGGGGTGATCTCCTCGACACAGCACTTCATCAGCGTGCGCACGTTGAGGGTGTAGGGATCCTGGAAGTCCTGGATGACGATCATGAACGCTTTGTCGTTGATCTCCTTGACGACCTCGGGGAGGTCGAGGCCGCAGGCTGCGCAGTCCAGCTGCGCCGCGGTCAGCTGCAGCTGGTCCGCGGTCGTGTCGGTGCCCATGAACGCCGACGCGCTCCACAGCTTCTCCAGGGCCTGGCGCACTCCCTGGTCGGGCAGCACCCGATTGGACAGGTAGTCGAGGTAGTCCTCGATCTGGATCAGCCGGGGGATGGGCACGACCGTGGTCTCGCCGGTCTCCTCGTCCTGGTCGACGATCAGGTAGGTGATGGACCGGCAGGTCGGGAAGCAGCACGGCACCGGGAAGAAGTCGCTCGCCCGGAACCACTCCGGCAGCTGCGCGACGATGCCGTGGATGATGTCGGAGTTCGTGAGCCGGGTCATCGGGTCGAACTCGACGTGCCGCCCTGAGTGGGTCACCGGCTGGAACGCCACCGAGCGCACGGCGGGGTGGGCGATGCCGTACCGGATGATCGCGCCGAGCTCGTCCTGGTTCAGGTCCCGTTCGACCGCCGCCACCAAAGTCACGGTGAGGCCGGCCTCGGCGCAGTTGTCAAGCGCCGCCCGCTTGCGCTCGCGCAGGTCGGTGCCGCGGATCGCGAGGTGGGTGCCCTGCTTGAACCCGTCGAACTGAAGGTAGATGTTCACCGCCTTGCCGTTGCGGCCGTTGCGCTCGCCCAGCGCGCGCACGAACGTCTTGTCGGTGGCCAGCCGGATGCCGTTGGTGTTCAGGTTGACGTTGCGGATCGCCTTCGCCTGCGCCAGGTCGATCATCGCCAGGATGTCCTTGTGGATGGTGGGTTCACCGCCGGAGAACATCACCATCTCGGCCTCACCCTCCGACGCCACGAAAACGTCGAGCATGGCCTCGCACTGCTCGAGGGTGATCGAGTAGCCGTCCGGCTGGTGCCCGGAGTCCGCGAAGCAGATCGGGCAGTCCAGGTTGCAGCCGGTGTTGACCTCCACGATGCCCAGGCAGGCGTGCTGCTTGTGCTCCGGACACAGCCCGCAGTCGGAAGGGCAGCCGTCCCTCACCTCGGTCTGGAACGTCAGCGGGATGGTGCCCGGCTTGTTGAACCGCGCCGAGTCCACATACATCTGCGCGTCGCCGTACACCAGCGCCTCGAAGCTGCCGTGCTCCCTGCAGCGCTTGCGCAGGTACACCTTCCCGTCGCGGATGTTGACCTGCGCGTCCACCACCACCTTGCACACCGGGCAGATCGACTTCGTGTACTCCACGAAGACCTCGTCCCGGTCCACCTTGGCCGCCGGAATCGGTGCTGGATCGGTCGTCGTCATGCGGGCTCCTCTCGCCACCGCGGGAACCCGCCGACGGCGAGCTGTCCTTCCGTGCGGGACCCGATCCCGCCGGGTCGGCTCAGCATGGACCACGACGACGTGGCCCCGGAAGGCGCCGGCGCCGCCTGGCGCCGTTGAGACCACGAGGCCCCAGGGATTTCCGCCGCACGTGGTGTGCCCCCGGCGCGGCCACTGGCGCCGCGGCGGCCGCGGTCAGTGCTGTTCGGTAAGGGATCGGCAAGGTCTGAGGTCCATCATGGGGTCGTGACCGGCGAGCGTCCGACCCAGGTACTCGTTGTCGACGACGAGCCGATGGTTCGGGAGGTGCTGGCGCGCTACCTGCAACGGGAGGGTTTCGAGGTCTCGGTCGCCGCGGACGGCGAGCAGGCCCTGGCCCGGCTGGCGGCCGCAGACACCGACCTGGTCGTGCTGGACCTGATGCTGCCGCGGGTCGACGGCTACGAGGTGCTGCGGCAGCTGCGCAGCCGGGCCGACACCCCGGTGATCATGCTCACCGCCCGGGGCAGCGAGACCGACCGGGTCGTCGGCCTAGAGATCGGCGCCGATGACTACGTCACCAAGCCGTTCTCCCCCCGCGAGGTGGTGGCCCGAGTGCGGGCGGTGCTGCGCCGCACGGTCAGCGGCCCGGCCGGGACAGAGTCCGCGGTGCGACACTACGGCGAGCTGGTCGTCGACGAGGGCCGCCGCGAGGTCTCCCGCGGCGGCCGGCCGCTGTCCCTGACCCGCAAGGAGTTCGACCTGCTGGCCTTCCTCGGTCGCCACCCCGGCCTCACGTTCACCCGCACGCAGCTGCTCGCGGAGGTCTGGGACTTCGCCTGGGACGGGGACAGCTCCACCGTCACCGTGCACGTGCGACGGCTGCGCGAGAAGATCGAAGCGGATCCGGCCGCCCCGCGCCACCTGCTGAC
>JACCUZ010000002.1 GCA_013698395.1 Sporichthyaceae bacterium | reverse complement strand
GGGCGGCGTGCCTGTGGGTGGCCCAGGAGGCCGCCCGTGACCGGCTGCCCTTCGGTGGCTTCCCCTGGGGGCGGCTGGCCTTCGCCGAGACGGCGAGCCCGTTCACGCCGTTCGCGGCGCTCGGGGGCGCGCCCGCGGTGACCTGGGCCACCGCATTGTCCGCCGGTCTGTTGGCACTGGCTGTGCACCACAGCCGGCGCGGGTCCGGTGTGCCCGGGGTCGCCGCGGCTGTCGCCGGTGCCCTGGCGGTGCCGGTAGTCGGCCTGCTGCTGCCGCCGGCCACCGGCGCGGAGCGGGAGGTGACCGTCGCGCTCGTGCAGGGCGGGGTGCCAGGAGTGGGGATGGACTTCGCCGGCGAGCGCGAGCAGGTGCTGCGCAACCACGTCGAGGCGACCCGACGGCTCGCCGCCGAGGTGCGCGCCGGCCGGAGACCGGCCCCGGACCTGGTGGTGTGGCCGGAGAACGCCTCGGACATCGACCCGTTCACCGACGACCGTGCCCGCCGGCTGATCGAGGGCGCTGTGCGCGACGTGGGGGTGCCGGTCCTGGTCGGGGCCATCGTCGACGGGCCGGGGCCGCGGTACGTGCGCAACACGGGGGTCGTCTGGGACCCACAGACCGGCCCTGGGCAGCGTTACGTCAAGCGGCATCCGGTGCCCTTCGGGGAGTACATCCCCTTCCGCGCGCAGCTGTCGGGCTGGATAGAGCGCCTGGACCAGATCCCGCGCGACTTCTTCGCCGGCGCCGCGGCCGGCAACCTGCGCCTCGGCCCGGCCGAGGTCGGTGACGTGATCTGCTTCGAGGTGGCCTATGACGGGCTGGTCCGCGACGTGGTCGTCGGGGGTGCGGACGTGCTGGTGGTCCAGACGAACAACGCGACCTACAACGGGACCGGCCAGCCCCAGCAGCAGCTGGCGATGTCCCGGCTGCGGGCTGTGGAGCACGGCCGCGCGGTGCTGGTGGCCGCCACCAGTGGCATCAGCGCCGTCATCGCACCCGACGGGACGGTTGAGCGGCAGGCCCAGGAGCGGACGGTACGCACCCTGGTCGCCCAGGTGCCGCTGCGGGACGCGAGGACGGTGGCGACCCGGCTCGGGGCAGTCCCGGAGGGGCTGCTGGCCGGCGTTGCGCTCGTCGGTCTCGGCCTGGGATGGCGCCGCAAGGACGTCCTCCGGTGACATCGGGTGACCCGTTGGCCGCAGGTGCGGGCGTGCTGGTGATCGTCCCCACCTACAACGAGAGGCTGAATCTCGAACGGACCGTCGAGAGGGCCCGGCGGGCCGTGCCCCTGGCCGACGTGCTGGTCGTCGATGACGCGAGCCCGGACGGGACGGGCCAGCTCGCCGACGAGCTGGCCGCCCGCGACAGCCACGTGCACGTCCTGCACCGGCTGGGCAAGCAGGGACTCGGCGCGGCCTACCTCGCCGGCTTCGACTGGGGGATGGCCCGTGGCTACCAGGTGCTCGTCGAGATGGACGCCGACGGCTCGCACCAGCCCGAGCAGCTGGGCGCGCTGCTGGAGGCACTCGGGGGAGCCGACCTCGTGCTCGGCTCGCGCTGGGTGCCCGGCGGTCGGGTCGTCAACTGGCCGTGGCACCGAAAGCTGCTCTCCCGTGGCGGCAACGCCTACGCCCGCATCGCGCTGGGGATCGGCCTGCGCGACGCCACCGGAGGGTTCCGGGCGTTCCGCCGAGAGACCCTGGACAGGCTCGCCCTCGACGGGGTCGCGAGCCAGGGCTACTGCTTCCAGGTCGACCTGGCCCGCCGGGCCGTCGAGGCCGGGTGCCGCGTCGTCGAGGTGCCCATCGAATTCGTCGAACGTGAGCACGGGACGTCGAAGATGAGCGGCTTCATCGTGCGTGAGGCGCTGTGGAAGGTGACCCTGTGGGGGGCCGCCCGAGCGCTCCGAGCGGCCCGAACGGCCCGAGCAGAAGCTCCGACCTCGCGTCGAAGGAAGGTGTCGCCGTGGCGGTAGTCCTCCTGGTGCTCTTCCTGCTGACCCCGGTGATCGAGATCTACGTGATCATCCAGGTGGGTCAGCAGATCGGAGCGTTGCCCACGGTCGTGCTGCTGCTGGCCGAGAGCGCGTTAGGCGCCTGGCTGGTCAAGAGGGAGGGCCGACGAGCCTGGCGGGCGCTACGCGGCTCGCTGGGAACCGGAGCGATGCCCGCCCGCGAGCTCGCCGACGCGGCGCTGGTGCTGGTCGGGGGCACCCTGCTGCTGACCCCTGGGTTCGTGACCGATGTGGTCGGGTTCTTCCTCATCCTGCCTGTCACCAGGCCGCTGGCCCGCAGGGGATTGGCCTGGTTGGTGGCGCGTCGTGCAACAGCGGCGGTGTCGCACCGGTTCGGTCGTTCCATGCCCGGCGCCGCGGCGAATGGCCGCGAGAACCCGAGGGTGGTGCGTGGCGAGGTGGTCGACGACGAGCAGCCCTGACCGGCCCGGTCCGTTGGGCGGCCGCGGCGGAAGCGGTCAGGCGCTCTTGCGCTGGCTGCGGCTGGTCGAGGGCGACGGAGCGGCGCGCAGCAGCTGGAGACGCTCAGCAAGGAGCACCTCCAGATCGGTGACACTGCGCCGTTCGAGCAGCATGTCCCAGTGGGTCCGGGCCGGCTTACCGGACTTCGGCTCCGGTCGGGTGCCGTCGACACGCAACGCCTCGTGACCGCACACCGTGCACTCCCAGACCTCGGGCACGTCGGCCTCGAGGGAGAAGGGGATAGCGAAGCGGTGGTTGTGCGGGCAGTCGTAGGTCACGCTCTGGCGCGGCGCCATCTCGACGCCGAGGTCCGTCTCGTAGCTCTGGGCGCCAAGACGCGAGCCACGCAGTGCTCGCTCGGCCATGCGGTTCTCCTCCGTAAGTCCCTGGAGCCGCCGGGTCGCGGCGGTCCTGGGAGGTATCTCGTCCACCAGGGGCAACGCCTGAAGCGTGTTCAGGATTCCCGCCAGAGGTTCGACAACCCGGTGACTTCGGCTTGGCCGGCCGGGTGTGACCTACGACACATCCTCACTGCGGCCAATGCCCCCGGGAGCGCAGTACGTCGCGCAAGGTGTCAATCCGGTCGGTCATCACACCATCGACCCCGAGGTCGAGTAGCCGGTGCATGTCACGGGCGGCGTCAACCGTCCAGACGTGCACGTGCTGGCCGCGGCCGTGTGCCAGCTCGACGAGCCTGGGCGTGACGACGCGCAGCCGCCCGACCCGGTCGGGCACCTGAGCGCACGGGATGCCCGGACGGGCCAGGACCGCGGCCGGCCGGGAGGATGCTGCCAGCCGCAGCAGGGCGACCCCTCGAGGGCCCAGCGAGGTGCACAGCCCGGGGCCGAGCTCCCGGCGTACGGTCGCGAGACGACCCTCGGAGAACGAGGCGACGCAGACCCGGTCCAGGGACGCGGTCCGCCGGATCGCGCGCACCAGCGGCCCGACGGCGCCGGGGTGCTTCACGTCGAGGTTCAGCCGCACCTCCGGCCAGGTGCCGAGCAGGTCCTCGAGCCGCGGGATGGGCTCGACCCCGCCGATCCGGGCCAGCCGGACCTGTGCCCAGGCCAGCTCGGCGACTCGGCCGAGGTGGTCGGTGACCCGGTCCAGCGTGGTGTCGTGGAAGGCCAGCACGACACCGTCCGCAGTGGCGTGGACGTCGGTCTCGAGGTACCGGTAGCCCATCGCGACCGCGCGGCTGAACGCGGCCATCGAGTTCTCCAGCCCGCCTGCGGCGCCCCCGCGGTGGGCGAACGCGATCGGACCGTCGTGGTCGAGGAACGCGTACACAGCACCAGACTCGACCACTTTCGCGTCGCGCTGTCTCGCCGAACACTCCTGCCGGACTGCTAACGAGTGTGGGGTGGGACGCCAGCGGCGCTAGGCACTCCGGCGCGACGTGGCACGATCTCGCAGGTGACCAGCAGACCCGCCGCGGCGCAGCACCTGCGCGACCTCGCGCGGCTGCGCCGTGTTCGCGACCGGATCGACCGGGAGTACGCCCAGCCGCTGGACGTCGAGGCGCTTGCCCGCGGCGCGCACATGTCGGCCGGTCACCTCAGCCGCGAGTTCCGGCTCGCCTACGGCGAGTCGCCGTACGGTTACCTGATGACGCGGCGCATCGAGCGCGCGATGGCGCTGCTGCGTCGTGGCGACCTCAGCGTCACCGAGGTCTGTTTCGCGGTCGGCTGCTCGTCGCCCGGCACCTTCAGCACTCGCTTCACCGAGTTGGTCGGCGTGCCGCCGAGCACCTATCGGGGCCAGACAGCTCGCGCGACGGCGGGGATGCCGTCATGCGTCGCGAAACAGGTGACCAGACCGATCAGGAATCGAGAAGCGCGAACCCCGAGCCGCACCTAGTGGTGTGTCTCGTAAATAGATAGACCGTCTGGTCCTATCCTGGGTCGGTGACTTCTACCGCTGCCCCGTTGTCTGTGTCGATGGCCCAGCGTGAAGTGCTGGAGAAGGTGGCGCGTTCCTCGAGTGCGGCGCATCGCGAGGTGCTGCGGGCCCGGGTCCTGCTCGATGCCGCGGCCGGGGTCGGGAACAAGACCATCGCAGGTCGGCACGGGGTGACCGCAGTGACGGTCCGTGCCTGGCGTAAGGCGTTCGAGACCGATGGGCTCACCGACTGGGGCAAGGTCAAGCAGGGTCGGGGTCGCAAGCCGACGATCCCCGCGGAGAAGGTCGCCGAGATCGTGGAGCTGACCACCAAGACCACGCCGCCGGGCCACACTCACTGGTCGTGCCGGACGATGGCCGACCGGGTCGGGGTCAGCCCGGCGACCGTGCAGCGGATCTGGTCCGAGCTGGGTCTGCAACCCCACCGGGTCGACTCGTTCAAGGTCAGCAACGACCCGCGGTTCAGCGAGAAGCTCATCGACGTGGTCGGGCTCTACCTGAACCCGCCGGAGAAGGCCGTGGTGCTGTGCATGGACGAGAAGTCCCAGATCCAGGCACTGGACCGCACCCAAGCGTCGCTGCCGATGAAGCCGGGCCGGGCCGGCACCATGACCCACGACTACAAACGCAACGGCACCACCACCCTGTTCGCGGCGCTGGACGTGCTCACCGGCAAGGTGATCGGCCAGTGCCTGCCCCGGCACCGGCACGAGGAGTTCTTGAAGTTCCTCAAGACCATCGACCGGGAGGTGCCCCGCGGACTGCAGGTCCACCTCATCCTGGACAACTACTCCACCCACAAGCACGACGCGGTGCAGCGGTGGCTGACCCGGCACAAGCGGTTCCACCTGCACTTCACCCCGACCTCGTCGTCGTGGCTCAACCAGGTCGAACGCTGGTTCCGCGACCTGACCGACAAGAACCTGCGACGCGGCATCTTCGCCAGCGTCCCCGACCTGATCGTCAGCATCGAGACCTACCTCGCCGCCCACAACCAAGACCCCAAGCCCTACGTCTGGACCGCCACCGCCGAATCGATCCTCGCCAAGGTCCAACGAGCCCGGACCACCCTCAACCAAGGAGTCAGCCAAAACTGAGACGGACCACTAGGTCAGACATGCAAACGACTCGCTGTTGCTGCGAGCGTCGAGTAGTGCCAGCTGTGCTGTGTCCGCCGGTGCCCATCCTGGCGGGGTAAGCCCCGACGGCGTGGGCGGCGTGGCGGTCGAGGTTGCCTTGGCCAGCTGCGGACAGC
>JACCUZ010000459.1 GCA_013698395.1 Sporichthyaceae bacterium | reverse complement strand
GCCCTCGACCTCGTCGTCGGGCACGTCCGGACGCGACCCGACGCCCGCACGCTGCTCGTCTCGCACGTCGTCGGACCGACGTCACCCGTCACCTTCTACCAGCGGTACGGCTTCCGGCTCACCGGAGAAGTGCACGATGGTGAGCCCGTCCTCGAACTCGACCTCTACCCCGCTTGACGCGCGCCGCGCCGCAGGTTGACCCTTCGGACTGTCCCGATGACCCCTCGCCGAGGCGAGTGCCCAACGGCACACATGCTGGCGCGTCGCGCAGAATGCCGGACACCGCGCGCCGGCAACATTTGCTCATGCCGCCGTGCGGGCTCGCCCGTTCTTGGCGTCCCGGCGGTCATGCCGATGACGTCGGCGAGCACAGAGCAACGCATGTGGGCTGCTGGTAGACCTTTGCAATCTTCGTCGCCAGCCCGCTGGGACGCGCGGCACCACCTCGTCGAGGGCGGTCCATGTCCGTGCCCGCGTCCTCGACGCAACCGACGAGCACTGCGCCTACCCCACGCGATTCCAGCGGCACGGGTCTTCTCCGGCATCGAGCAGTCGCTGACCGACACGGCGCCTGTCCTCTCCCGTGTCGGTCGTGGCCGCCGCGTCTGTAGCACACTCAGCCGTGAGGGGTGGGCGACATGGCGTTCGACTGGCGTATGGGCGGCAGTGTCCAGCTGCTGGTGCTGGCGCGCCCGGACGAGGTCTACCGGGTCATCACAGATGTCGCCTCGACCGGCGAGCGCAGTAACGAGTGCCGCGGCGCGACCTGGCTGCCAGGGGGTCCGCAGTTCGCCGAGGTCGGTGCGCGGTTTCGGGGCCGCAACAGGTCACACCTGGCCCGCTGGTCCCGCGTCTGCGAGGTGGTTGAAGCCGAACCCGGCCGGCGCTTCGCGTTCCGGACGGTGCCCGAAGCCGTGGACCTCTCCCGCGCTGACTCAACGACGTGGCGATACGAGCTGGTGCCCCAGGTCGACGGCACTTTGGTGCGCCACTCTTACGAGATCACGCGGCTACCACTACCACCGTTCAAGGCGCTGTACAGCGTCCTGCTCCCGCACCACAAGGACATGCGACCCGCCATGCAGTACACGCTGAACCGCCTCGCGGAGACCGTCGCGGACAGCAACCGCCCTTCAGTTTGAGCGTGCCCGCTCGTCGATCTTGCACTGTATCGACGCACTGATGCGGCCGACACGGCATCGACGCTGGAGCCATCGAGTGCGCGCCGAGCGCAGGTTGTGGTCTTCGCTGGTGGCCAAGCAGAGCTCCCTCCCCGCGCGGTTGTCTAGCTTGGTTGGGGGCGGCTGCCGTGCCCGTGAACGGTGCCTGGCCCCGCGACTCCTTTCCGGTGCTTGCAGGTGCGCAATGAAGACCTCCGTGCGGGCACGGCGGAACGGCCTCACATGCTGTGCATTGATTGCTCGGTAAAGGGACTTGAGCGCGTCCTGGTGCGCTCGTCGGGATCACGGCGCAGGGGCGGTGTCGGCGGGTCGCTCAGGAGTGGGGAGATTCAGCGAGCAGGACTGGGGAGATTCAGATGAGCGTGATCAATGTCCGCAGTCGACATCCGCACCAGCCTCCAGCCGGCTCAGGCACGCCGTCGCTGGTGGGGTATTTCCCAAGCCGAATGACCGGGCTAAGTCGGGGCCAAGTCAGACGCAAAGCACACCGACGACGGCGCCCGAGCCGCGAGAGCGCTCCGGGAGGACTTCCCTGCGCTAGGAATCGTCCTGCTCTCCCAACACGACGTCGAGGACTTCCTCGAAGCCTTACGCCGCGTCGCCGCCGGCGGGACCGCCCTCGACCCAGACGTCGTGGTGCGGCTGATCGGCCCTGGGCGACGCGACGACCCACTCAGAACACTGGGAATCAACGACACCGACGAAGATCACCGTAGTGTCCTGGCCGTACTCACCCACCTCGGCCAACGCCTCGGCGGCTTGGGAGCACAACCGCGAGGCATCTGACCAGTTTGTGCGCTACCTCTCCAACACTCCCGGCGGCCATAAGTGCCGTTCCGCACGTACGCATCATTGTCTGTGGTGCCGGTCGTCAGCCGTTCAACCGTCCGCGACCAAGGTGCCGCGGAAGATCCCCGTGACCGCCTCCTGTCGGCTGCAAGCAGGGCATGACGTCTTCATGATCCGACTCGGCCGCAGCCGGATCGGATGTGGCGCCCCCGGATCCGTGCTCGACCTGAAGCGAGGCCGATGCGAGAGTGAGCTCACATCACGAAGCAAGTCCCGGCCACGAATCCGTGCGCTGCGGATACACCACTGACCCTGACCACACGATGCGCTCGCGCGCCCAGTCGCGGCGCCCAGGTGGCGAGTTGATCTCGAACGTAGCGGAGTCCTTCGCAAGAAGCCGCGGCTACGGGTCGAGCAGCTGCAGGTCTGACACCTCTGCCAAGGATGCGAAGTCGCGGTCCAGGGCAAGGACCGGGGTGGCCGTGCGGAGTGCCACGGCAGCGATCAGGCAATCAACCGTCGAGCGCACGGTGAGCCCTCGCACGCGAGCTGTGCGGTAGAGCCGGGCAGCATCTTCCCAATCCTGTAGCCCCATCACCGCAAGCAGCGGACCGCGCAGCAGCAAGGCACGTAACTCGATGGCCCGTTCGGCTCTGCGGACGCCGGCGGTCAACTCGTAGAGGATGGGATCGGTCCATCCCAGCGGATCCTCTCTGGCGATAGCCTCCCGGACCCACACGTTGTGGCGGCTGCCCGTCCCGCGTAGGTACTCCACCCACGCGGAGGTGTCGACAAGGACCGTCATGCGGATTCCGGCGGTGCGTCGTCACGCACGGCGTCCAGATCACCTTCCCAACCGGACTCCTCGAGGGCCAGCGCCTGGTTCGTGCTGAGCTTGGCCCCGACCAGACGTCGTAGCGCGAGGTCGATGGTCTCCTTCTTGGTGCGGACCCCGTAGAGCCGCATCGCCAGTTCCACTATCTCGTCATCGAGTTCTACGTTCGTCCTCGTCACGTTGCGTACACCTCCGTCTGCAAGCATACACATAGCGGTGTATGGGCGTCGTTCATCCCATGCCTGCGTGGCTGTGCCGGTCTGGCGGGCGGAGATCGCCGAGTCGCATGGGCCGTCATTTTCGCCAGGTCGGTCGACCTCATTAGCCTCGACCCAGAGGCCGTCCCGCATCCAGTGTCCTGAGACATCACATGGTAGCGGGGGCAGGATTTGAACCTGCAACCTCCCGACAGCCGGTCCCTGACGACACCCCGGACGATTGTGGACGGTGTCGGCGCAGGTCACCGCCCCGCACCCGTCCGCCCAGTCCGGGCAACGTCCGGGACTGTCCGGGCACGTCTGTTGACAAACTGCCGACAAACGATCTTGACCGTGGCATGGCCTTTCCAGGCGCTGCTGCACACCGCTCCAGAAGTCGTCCACCGGCATCAGCGTCATCCACAGACCGGCCCACCGCTACCGCGGAGGGCGTGGTCCCCGCCTGGCCGGGTGGTTGATCAGCTCGAGTTGGGCCGCGTCACACGCCCGTTGCCAGCCCGCCGTCCGCAGCTGGGTATCGATGAGCACGAGCACCCGCGGCTCCGGCATCGGGCCGCCGCCGTCGATCACGACGGCAACTTAGCGTCGGGCCCAGGTGCGGTGGGGGCGGTGAGCGTGAGGTCGAGGGCCCGCTCTGCCTGCCGGCCGACCGCGACGAGAAACCGGTCCAGTGGCAGCGCGCCGACACCATAGGTGGACTCGTCGGGCCGACGCACCGGTGCGTCGGGAGCCACCAGGTAACAACGGCCGGCGAACCGGCGGTGGCGCTGTTGGAGCGCGACCAACCCGCGGGCGGAGTGTCTGGCCGAGGGCCCGATTTCAAACGCCAGCGGCTGGGTCGAGTGATCGAGCACCAGGTCGACTTCGTCCTTGCCGTCACGCCAGTGGTGCAGCCGGGTGCCCTCGTGAACCGCGAGCGTGTGCAGGGACGCCGCGGCGAGGTTCTCCAGCAGGACGCCCATCTCCACCGGGTCGGTCAACGGTGCTAGCGCGCGCTGCAGGGCAGCGCTGCGCACCGCTCCGTCGTGAAAATAGACCTTGCGCCCGCGCTTCTGGACGGCGGCCTCGGTGCCAGAGAAGTTGGTGAGCCGGAACACCAGGAAGGTCTGTTCGAGGTAGGAGACGTACCGGTCGAAGGTCGGCTGGGAAAGGTTGTCGAGCTCGGCGCAGATGCTGTTCGGGGACAGGATCCCGGTGACCTGGCCGGCCAGGATGTAGAGCAGTCGTTCGACGATCATCGGATGATCGATGCCGAAGGACTGCGGGATGTCCTTGTAGATGGCCCGCTCAACGGCGTCGTTGCGCAGCACCTGCTGGGAGACCAGCAACCGGTCGACGTCTGGCTCGCCCTCCCGGGCACGGTCCCGGGCGATCAGTTCCGGGAAGCCGCCGACCAGCAGGAAGCGGCGCCGAAGCGACTCGAGGTCGGTCGGAGGTGCGATACGCGGCAACGCGCTCAACGTGTCGGCCAGCGTCGGGCCGACTTCGACGTCGGCCAGGCGCCCGAGCAGGTCGAGGTACTCGCTGAACAGGTACGGCATGAGGAAGTGCTCGGACCACCGGCCGACGCCGCTCTCGACGCGACGTCCACGCAGCGCGGCGGTCGCGCTGGAGGTTGCGACCACTCGCACCGGCCACCGGTCGTCGTAGAACGTCTTGAGCCACAGGTCCCACTGGTCGGCGTAGACCAGCTCGTCGAGCAACAACACAGCCTCGCGCCCGGAGCCGGCCTCGCTGACCTCGATCACGTGGCCCACGAGCTCCCCCAGTGATTCGCGCAAGAGGACGGGATGGTCCATCCGCAACCACCACAGCCGCTCCGGCGACGTGCGCGCCTCGGTCAGGTGCCGCACCGTCTGGTACATGGCGGTCGTCTTGCCGACCCGTCGTGGGCCCAGGACCAGGTGGAACCGTCGCGGGTCGTCGGCAAGCACCTGCGGCCAGAGCTGGCGGGCCAGGGCTCGCTCGACGGGAGGAGCAAGGACGGTTGGGACCTCGCCGTCCAGGTGCCACGGGTTCTGCTCGCCAAGGACCCGATCAACCTCCTGCACCGACGAGCGCCAGGAAGACACATCAGGCGTCCGCTGGGAGGGTTGCGGCGTAGACAGCATTCACGAGCTACATGTCATCTGATCGATAGCCAACATGGAGGGTCATCGGTGACGGCTGCGATGCCCGATGCACCCATCGCCGCGGGGCTGGCTGAGTGTTCGGCGACCCTGTCGACGAGCCCTTGAGCAGAGCGATCGCAGACGCACCGCCCGATCGTGATCGATGCGGCCGAGCCCGTGACCGCCATCCGGCCATACGTTTTGGCTCCTCGATCGGGTCGGCGACGATGGGATCAGGCTCACGAAGCAGGCCGGCTGAGCTGGGGCCAGCATCGTCGAGGGAGCAGCCGAGAGTGGCCAACCGGGTGCAGAACTTCTTCTGGCCGGATGTGAGGTCTGGTGCTCTGGGACGATGTAGCTATACTTCTGGCTATGAGCAGTTCGGCTGAGCACATGCCTCTCGCGGACGTGAAGAACCGACTCTCCGAGGTCGTCGAGCGGCTGGAGCGCGAGCATGGGCGTGTCGTCATCACGAAACACGGTCGACCCGCCGCGGTCGTCCTGAGCATGGAGGACCTCGAAGGCCTCGAGCAGACCCTGGACCTCCTCTCCGACCCCCGAGCGATGCGGCGCATCCGCAAGGCCGAAGCCGAGATCGCTGCGGGCGAAGCAGCAGAGCTGACGAGAGAGCAAGCGCTTGCTCTCGTGCGGCGGCAGTGAGCGACGCGCCCCTTTCCATCCGATGGGCACCGACGGCTCAGCGCGACCTTCGGCGACTGCCCGAGAAGATCGCGACCGCCGTCGTCGAGTTCGTCTACGGATCCCTCGCTGACAATCCCGAGCGGGTGGGACGCGAGCTCCAGCTGGAACTCGCCGGTCGTCATGCAGCGCGTCGGGGCGACTACCGCGTCATCTATCAGATCGACCGCCCCGCCGGGGTGGTCCTGATCATGCACGTCGACCACCGCGCCGACGTCTACCGGCAGACGTGAAGGCAGCCCGGCCGGCCAGAGGCGCCGTTCTGGACTCCGCGTCATGAGCCGCCTGCGGCACGCGAGCAGGGCCCGAATGCGTCTAACCCCGTCGCCCCCGCCTCGCGACGGCAAAACGACCGGGTCGTCACCGCTACCGACGGCCGTCAGTAACCGTCTCCGTCCGCCACGGTCCGGACACTTGTTCTTGCGGTCAGGCTGCGGTCAAACGATCAAAGGCCCGACCCGGTGACATCCGGGTCAGGCCTGTGACCTGCAACAACATTGGTAGCGGGGGCAGGATTTGAACCTGCGACCTCTGGGTTATGAGCCTCTGACACTTTCCTTGGGCCGCTTTCCGCCGGACCCGCGCAGGCGGTCGCGGACGGCATCTGCGCAGGTCACCTCGTATCAG